>JAFVBP010000052.1 GCA_017479925.1 Selenomonadaceae bacterium
CGACACGTTCAGTTTCGTGACGGCGGAAATTTTTTCGTACACTTCGCGCTGAAGTAACTTAAGCCGATTCCAGATGAACTCGGTTTTTTCCAGTGTGACAATCAGCTCGTGATGTTGCAAATGTTCCTGCATGAATTGCCAGACCTTGCTGTCGAGGCTTCGGACTTCTTTGGAAATCGGCAGTAATTTTTTCGCGTATGAGCGTCCGAAAATTACGTTGACGGACATAATCAAAACTACCGCCAACGTCAACGCGGGGTCGATCGTCGACAAATAAACGCACGTTGCTACGAGTTGAACCAAAGCGTAAATCAGTTCGGGAACCGTCCCAATCAGACAGCCGGACACGCTGAACACGTCCGTCGTCAACCGACTCAACGAATCGGCCGAATGCACGCGTTCGTTGTAAGAAACTCCGCCGTCGAACAGATCTTTGAAGAATTTTCGCGACAGCTCGTTGTACATCAAATTGGTTTGCGTTTCGCGCAGGTAAGATTTAAATTCTTCGCAGAATATGTTGACGCCCTTGACCGCCGTCAGCGAAACAATCAACATCACGAAAGAAAAATCTTCGCCGCGCTCGACGGCTTCCATAAAAATTTTGGTGACCTGCACGAAAAGCAACGACGACGCGACCGTCAACACGCTCAACAGCAGGCAAAGCAGTATGGTTTTTTTGAACGCGCCGACGTGATTGTACAGCCACGCGAAATGTTTTCGGCTAACACTGCGATACAACATTTGCGAGCCCCAGCTCCTTCGCTTTTTGGGCAGTCAACAGGCAACCTTTGCGCATGAGACGTTTCCAGTACGATTTATTTTTGTTGCTTGCCGACGCGAGAATTGTCGCAACTTTGTCCGTATTGGCGGACATTTCGCGGGCTTCGCGCAACAAATCATCCGCAGTAAAATTTCCGTTCAAATTTTTGCTGACGGCGTGAACGTAAAACGACGAACACGGCAGACAAATTCGCTCCGTGCCCGCCGCAAAAACGACAATCGCCGCAGAATTGACGCATGACATGTTCACCGTGCGAATCTTGCAGTCCAACAGCTTCAGGAAATTAAAAAGCTCGACGGCAATGTCGACACTGCCGCCGGGCGACGAAATGTAAATCGTCAACGACGTGCCGTCGGAATTTTCGGCGACCAGATTTTTTATTTCGGTGACGAACGCCCGAACGTTTTCTTCGTTGACGCTGCCCGTAAAGTTGATTGTTGTCTCCGCGTTGTTCATGTCAAATTTCTTTCCATTGTCGACGATCATGAGCGAGCCAATTTACCGCCACAAGCCCATTTGCACATTGCAAAGCAAGACACATTACAGTTACCTTTACAGCCTCTGCTACAATTCGTGTTTGCCGAATCGTGCTCGGCGATTGAGCCGTTCGCTTTGCTGTAGTCGGTCAGCTTGCGTTCGAGAATTTTGAGAGCGTCCGAATTGATTTTCATGCGGTGACCTCCTTGCGTAACGAAAAAACGGCGCGGCGTCCCGTCAGGTTGCCACACCGTTTCCCCGTGAATTACTTGCTCGGTTGCCGAATTTCAAACGAAACGCTTCGTGTCGGACAAATCCGAAAAGACGTTATTACTTTTTGCTACCGGCGCAGGTATTTTTGCAAGAGCCGTAGCACTCGTTGAAACAATTAGAGCAACCATTCTTGTTTTCCGACTTGTGTTCGGCGATGGCTCCGTTCTCTTTGCTGTACTCGGCAAGCTTGAGTTCGAGAGCTTTAAGGGCGTCCATGTTCATTTTCATTCGATTTCACCTCCGATCTTACTTACGCTCAACGTCAACGGGGCAAATTGTTACGCCGAAAACTCGTATCGCAAGCCGTGACAACCGAAACTGCCGCTGAGCATAATTACTTGAAACTTATCGATGCCGTGCACGACACCGAATAAGGATTCTGTCGCAGTTCAAATCGTGTAAGGGCTTCGGCTTTTCTCGATGTCCAAATGCCGCAACACCTGATAAGCTTCCAACGCCGCTTGACCGTGTTGGGCGTCTTTTTCGTCGAGTTTGTCCATGGCGGCAATGCGTTCAACCTGAAACTCGCAAGCGGTTATCGCCTCCGCCAAAACCATTAGGCACCAGCGTTTATCACGAACGGCAATGTGTCCGCGATATTTATAATTGAAACCCGGACACGTCGGACAAAAATTGCGCAACACACAAGTCTTGCAATAATCATCAGCCGTCGATTCAAGCGAATCCCATTCAACTGTGTCCGATAACAAGGCATTTTTGCCCAAGACCACGGGCGTGAACATGTGGCAACCGTATTTTTTGCCGTCAATGTCGTAAGTCGCCATATATTTGCCCGTGCCGCACCATTTCTGTTGAACTTTTTCCGTAGCGGGCAAATCATAAATGATAACGTACCTTGACAATCCGTTGAGCGGAGTGAGCGTGGTGTCTTTCAGATAGGCGTCCTTTAATATGCTCAACTGTTCGCGATACATCAGCGCATCTTCGATTGTCCAGTCGACGCCTTCCGCCAAACCGCCTTCAACTTTGTGACCGCGTGCTTGCATGTCCAAAACGCCTTCCGCCAACGTCGGCAACGTCTCTTTGGAAATTGTCATGTGCAAAGGTTGTGTAGACCACACTTCGCGGAAAAAATCCAAGTCCAGCTTGTATTTGTCCGTGCCGCGATTGGTCGATTGCATTTTGACGGTTCCGTCGTAGCTTGCGCCCAAAATGAAATTGTCTTTGTGTTCGCGCAACCAAGCTTTGATTTCGTCGGTGAGCAACGTGCCGTTCGTCGTCGCAAAGCAAATCCACGGGACGGAAATGACGCCTTGCTCCAGCCACTCGACGACGGATTTTATCAGCGGGAAATTCATGAACGGTTCGCCGCCCATAAAATCGATTTCCAACTCGTCGAAGGTGTCGCTTTCGCTCACGAACTGAGCTTCGCGCAAAATGATTTCTTTCGCCAAGTCCGTGCTCATGTAAGCGTTTCGCTTGTGAGTTTCGTAGCAATACGTGCAGTTGAGGTTACAAGCGTGCGTGACCATCAACATGCAGGTTCGCCTGCGCGTCGAGCCTTCGTATCCCCAATCCATGCGTCGTCACTTCCTATCGTCGGTGAAAAAGTAAACTTTTTTGGTCAGGCGATAAATTTTCGTCGAAACGCTTGCAATGTGAAATTCACCTTGATATAATGCGCGCAGTTAAGTTGGAAATCAAAGTTTACTTTAATAACCGAAAAACTCCCGTCGAC
>JAFVBP010000053.1 GCA_017479925.1 Selenomonadaceae bacterium
CGGAAAACTACGCCGCTCACGTTCGGAATCAAATTCTTGACGGCAAAACCGTTGGCGACGAATTCGGCGGCGGTCACGGCAAAACTTTTCGTCCAATCAAACGCGGGCACGTCAAGCAGATAATCTTCGGTCGTGAAAATCTTTTGCCCGTCCTGAACGAAATCCGTGCGGCAGAAGGCAACTTGAATCGCGTCGTCGGCAAAGGCGGGCACCAGCTCCGACAAGAAATTTTCCGCGCTGAAGTCGTCGCTTTCGGCAATCCAAACCAGTTCGCCCGCCGCAAGTTCGATGCCGCGTTGCCACTGTTTGAAGACGCCGCCGGAATTTTTTTCGTTGACGACAAGTCGCGTGTTGTCCGCGTGACGTGATTGGAATTCGCGCAGAATCGTCAAGCTGTCGTCGGTCGAAGCGTCGTCGAGTAATATAACCTCAAAGTTCGCGTAAGTTTGCGCGTAAATCGTTTCGAGACGTTGACGAAGATACGGCGCGTGATTGAAATTCGGCACGATAATTGACACTTTCGGCGAAAAATTTTCACGCGTCGACAACTGCCACAGGTTCACTGCGGCGGAAGATTTTTTCCCGCGACGCATGGAGACTTTCAACAGCGCGGATTTTGCGGCTGCCTTCGTCAGCAAGAAAATTTTTCGGTGTACGGTCGGCAAATTCTTCGC
This sequence comes from Selenomonadaceae bacterium, assembly GCA_017479925.1. Taxonomy (GTDB): domain Bacteria; phylum Bacillota; class Negativicutes; order Selenomonadales; family Selenomonadaceae; genus Quinella. The sequence goes on from JAFVBP010000053.1 coordinate 675, forward strand.
GCAGAAATTTTCGACGCGTTTGACGAGTTTTCGCACGGTCGCGCCCGTCAACGCACGGTAAATTTTCATCGGCAAACTCAAAACTTTTCACCTCGGCGCGAAGGATAATCAAACGCCCGCGCAAAGTCAACAAAAAAGACTTTAATACGAAGTTGACGCGCTCGGCAAAAAACTTCCAACCGCTAACCACTAACCACTAACCACTAACCACTAACCACTAATAATTGGCTTGTTAAACTGAAGATTTTCTGATAATATCGGCGACAACGAAAGGAGGCAGTACTTTGGACACGCAAACGGAATTCGACGCTCAAGAAATTTCGGCGTCGGAGCAAAGTCAAATCGCGGCGACGCTGGACAAAATCCTCGACATGCAAAACAAAAATTCGCGGCAACTGGTGCAGTCCTTGCGCGAAAACGTCAACTTTCAAAACCAGGTGCGCCAAGGAATGCAACGCGAACTTGACACGCTAAAAGAGCAACAGCGCGGCGAACAGTTCACCCCGATATTAAAAGCAATCGCGGCGGTGTGCGTTGAGTATAGAAAAATTTTATCGGACGAAGCCGTCCCGAAACGATCACGGCGCACGCTCAAGCTGATGTTCGACGAACTCGAAGACATTTTGGCGGAGTACGACGCGGAAGTCTTCACGTCGGCTGTCGGTGAAACGCGCCGTCCCCTGCTTACGAAAATCGTCAACACGGTCACGACGGGCGACAAAAGTTTACATAACACGATAGCCAAAAGTCGGCGACCGGGCGTGATTCGCAACGGGCGACCGCTTTACCGCGAATTCGTCGACGTTTATGTTTTTGACGCGACGGCGGCAGTCAAAAAATCCGAAGCCGTTCGTTCGGAGTAAATCAATCGAAGGAGACAACATTACATGAGCACTTACGGCATTGACCTGGGCACAACTTATTCTTGCATTGCGCGGCTCGATTCCAACGGCAACCCCGAAGTCATTCGCAACAACGAAGACGACTCGAACACGGTGGCGAGCGTCGTTTTTTTTGAAAACGCAAACAATGTCGTCGTCGGTCAGGCGGCGAAAGAAAACGTCGAAACCGACGGCGACCGCGTCGTCCAATTCGTCAAACGCGAAATCGGCAAGCGTGATTCGCGCACGTACGAATTCGACGGCAAAACTTACACGCCCGTCGAAATAAGCGCGTTGATTTTGACGCGGCTGAAAAATCTCGTCGAAGCGCAAGGCGGCACGATTGAAGATGTCGTTATCACCGTGCCCGCGTATTTCGGCTTGGAAGAACGTTCCGCGACCCGTCAGGCAGGCGAACTTGCGGGCTTGCACGTTTTGAGTTTGATTAACGAACCGACGGCGGCGGCTTTGAGCTACTGCGCACGTCAATTTCAAGAAGACCGCACGATTTTGGTTTACGACCTCGGCGGCGGCACCTTCGACGTGACTGTTGTTAAAATGTCAATGGCGCAAAACGACGCGGGCAACGACGTTCAAAAAATCACCGTACTTGCCACGGGCGGCGACGACCGACTCGGCGGCAAAGATTGGGACGACCGACTTTATAACTACATTTTGCACGCCTGTTGCGACGAAAACGGTTTGACGCCCGAAGAAATCGAAGCTGAAACTCGTCAAGACATTCGCTCCAAAGTCGAAGAGGCCAAACGCAAACTCAGCAAGAAACAATCCGCCAAAGTTCGCATTGACGTGAACGGTTCGCGCACGGAAATTGTCGTTACCCGCAAAGACTTCGAGAACATGACTGGCGATATTGTTGCCAAAGCGATGAATTTTGTCGACGCGACGCTTGAGAAAGTTCCCGCAGAGGCGATTGACACGGTTTTACTTGTCGGCGGCTCAACTTACATGCCGATGATTAAAAACGCGGTCGAGGCGAAATTCCCCGGCAAAGTTCAGCAACACGACCCCGATCAGGCAGTCGCCAAAGGTGCGGCGATTTACGCGAGCATGTTGGTTGAGGAAGTCGGTGCGCTCTCCGACGGCGAAGAAACTTCGACAGGCGAATCAAGTCACGCCGAACAGCTCACGTCGAAATTCACCGTCGAAGATCAAACTCCGCGTTCGTTCGGCCCCGGCGTCGTCGACACAACGGGCGCGAAGCACAAGTACGTTTTGGAGAACTTTATCAAAATCGGCGAAAAGATGCCCGCGGTTTTCACGAAGACTTACTACCCGCTTGAAGACAATCAGGAACGCGTCCTTTTGCGTGCGTTTGAAAATCGTTCAACCGACGACACGTTGATTCCCTGCGTCGACGAAGACGGCAACCCGCAGGCGACAGATCCCGCGCATTACGTCAAGCTTTTGGGCGAACTCGTTGTGAATTTGCCGCCCAACACCAGCCGCGACACGCCGATTAAAGTCACGTTCAAAGTCGACGCGTCAGGCGTGCACGTCGAGGCCGTCAACACAAAGACCAACGAGACTTTTGAAACGTTCCTGCGCACGGAATCCGACATCGACGTTGAGCGAAGTGCCGTTCACCAGTTGCGCATTTCGTCCGACTGAAACTTTTCGACGACGCTTGAACGGTGAGCGATTTGCACAAATTGTTCCGCCACTTTCAAAGTGGCCGTCCGATTGAACTTGAGGAAACGTCATGAAACATTTTTTCTCGGAGATTGACGAAGTCACGCTGACTTTCAGCGACGTTCGCACGACCCGCGACGGCATGGAGTACCTGCGGATTTACTTCGAGCGACCGAATTCAAACGGCTTTGACTTTCTGGAATCGACGTTGCCCGCGTTGAGCGTGATTAAGTCTGCCGGCTTCACCAAAGCGGAGACTGCACGTCTGCTGAATTACGCACGGACAAATTCGTTCTTGCTTTGGGACATTGCCCGCGAAGGAGACGACGAACTTGCCGCAAGTGTGTAGACTGCTCGGTTACTTGATTTTCTTTTGGTCGAACGAAAACAACGAACCCGTTCACGTTCACGTTTGCAAAGGCAAGCCGTCCGCCGACGCGACTAAAATTTGGCTTGAGGACGAACCACGTCTTGAACACAACAAAAGCCGCATCCCCGCCAAAGATTTGAATCGAATCATGCAGTGGCTTGCGGCGAACAAAGATTTCGTCTTAAACAAGTGGAACGAACACTTTAATTAACCCGCCCGCGAAGGAGGATTGAGTTTGGCTAAACGAAATATCTTTGAAATGCTCGGCTTGGAATTTGATCCTCCCGACAACGTCAAAAAAATCCGTGCCGCTTACGAGGCATGGAAAAAACGTTTGACTGCCGAGCAAAACACGACCGTTGACCCCGCACGTTTGGCGGAAATTCGCGCCGAACTGCAAATGGATTCGTACATTGCCTTGACGATTGAAAATCCGCGTTTCCGTCAACAGGAGGCCGAATCGCTCAAACGACAGCGCACGGAAGAATTGCGACTTTACATCGACATTCAGCGCGGCGACACTTCCGGCACGCTTCAAGTCAATCAATCGCAAATTCGGCAGGTGCGCGACAAGTTGCGGCTGAGTTTGTCGACAATCGAGGCGACGTATCGCGAACAAGGTTTCGAGATAAAGCCTGTCAAGACGACGCAAAAACTTTTGTCGCTGCTGAACGGTTTCTTTTTGGCTGATTCGGTCATGGAAGAGTTGCGCAAAAATTTCGCCGCGTTCAACAAAATTCCCGACGCGAAGAATTTCCCGTGGTCGGCGGACGTGCATGACTTGTACGAATTGGCGTTTTTCATCGAAGGCAAAGTTGAGCCGTCGCCCGATTTTTACCGTCGACGCTCAACCGACGACCTGCGCGAAATTTTCCGTGAAGAGGCGAAAAAAGTTTCCGCGCCGATACCGCAATGGCAGTCGATTAAAGCGTTGCTCAACTTGGCTCAAGCGCAGGTTTTCAGCACCGACGACAACCGTTTCAAGTACGACCATTCGCTCAAGATTGAAACTCTTGCCGATTTCTTCGCGAAGATAAAAGCCGCGCCCGAACTGTTCAAACGCGACAATTATTTTGCGGACAACTGCATCAATCGAATTCGGCGCACGTTCCCGAACTTTTTGAACTACGAGCTGAGTGCCGCGCTCTACAACAAGGCAGCCGGTCTGCTGAAAAATCCTTACGAGTCGGCAAGTGCGGCGGGCGAAAGTTCTTTTTGTGTGACATGTGCCAACTGCGGCGCGTTTGAAGATTTCCGCACACGCGAAGAGGCCGAACGCGCTCACTGCAAAATTTGCGGCGAAAGTTTCTTCGTCGAGTGCCCCAAATGCGGCAAGAAAATTCCCGCGACAGCCGAACATTGCACGGC
>JAFVBP010000054.1 GCA_017479925.1 Selenomonadaceae bacterium
AAATTAATGCGGATCAGCGCGAAACTTTCGGCACAGTTCCTTGTTGATGCGGTAAAAATCTTCGCGGCTCATTTCGTGCGACAAAGTTTTTTCATACAGCTCGTCGACGCGGCAAAAAATCGGGCGCGTTTCGTAAATCGTGCACAAGTTCGTTGCCTCGTCCAAATATTTGCAGACGCCGTCAGCGCGTGCCAAATGCCGTGCGAAAAAAACTTCGCCGACCCGTCGACAGCATTGCCCGCAACGTTCACACGGAAACATTTTCGACCTGCGAATTTTCGTCCGCGTCGCGCTTCAAGTTGCGATTGACGCTGTCGGCTAATGCGGATCAGCGCGAAACTTTCGGCACAGTTCCTTGTTGATGCGGTAAAAATCTTCGCGGCTCATTTCGTGCGACAAAGTTTTTTCGTACAGCTCGTCGACGCGGCAAAAAATCGGACGCGTTTCGTAAATCGTGCACAAATTGCTTGCTTCGTCGAGATATTTACAGACGCCGTCAGCGCGTGCCAGGTGCCGTGCGAAAAAAACTTCGCCGACCCGTCGACAGCATTGCCCGCAACGTTCACACGGAAACATTTTCGACCTGCGAATTTTCGTCCGCGTCGCGCTTCAAGCCGCGGTTGACGATGTCGGCAATCGATTTTGCTTTTGTGCGAATACGTTCGGCGCGTTGACGTTTGAATTCTTCGTCGCCGATTTTGCCGATGTTGACGAGTTTTGAGGCAAGTGCCGAGCCGCGTTGCGTAAGTTCGGCTTCAGGCGGTTTTTCGATAACGTTGGGACGAGCCGCCGACATTAACGCGCCGACATTTTTACTGTCGGTGGTATTGACGATTTTGGTCACGGTGTCCGCGTGACTTGCCTCTTTGCGGCGAATTTCTTCGAGAATTTCGGGCGGAACTTCGTCTTCGGAAATTATCCGCGTAGACTCGAAAACACGTTCGTTTGACATTTCAATCACCTCTGAAAAAAAATTTCCGACCGCAGTCGGTGTGAGTGTTACTTTCTTTTGGCAGCAAAAGACCCGCTTTAAAAGCGGGGGAACAATTTGTTTGGTCGTCTTGTCAATCAACGCGAAAACCTCAACCAAATTGGATGCAACGTCCACGTTGCCCAAAGAAAACTGCGCCCGCGGTATTTCGCATCACGCGAAATGCGACAGGCGGGCGGCCGTCATCCGTGACGGTCTGATTTACGTCGCGTGTCGTTCAGAAAAATTTGCTCACGCCAAGCCCGTTGAACGAAAAATCTTTCGGCAAAAAACCGTCGTCGCTCTTGCCTTTGACGATAACCCTGTCGACGTACTTGTTGACGCGCTTGGAAATCATTTTTGCGGTGTCCTCAACGGATTCGTGAAAAGCGCGCGTCCACACGTCGTCGAATTCTTTGCCGGGGCTGCGATGTTTGATACCTTCGCCGACGAAATTTTGTTGCCAAAGAACTTTGCCCGCGTTCACGTCGATAAACTTCATGACGACGACGGTTTTAAGTGCCGTGCTGTGAATGTCGAGAAATTTGCTTGCGAAGTTGATGCCCGTGCCGATTTTGCGCAAAGTTTTATCGCGATTTTTGTTGCCTGAACCCGCAAACGAAATGCCGCTGCCTATAAGACCCGTGACCGTCGAAAGCGTCGGGTCGTCGACTTTCGTCAAGCCGAAGGCAAGAATTTCGCAACGCACGACGTAAGACGCGCCGATGTCTTGATAATGTTTTTGATCGAAGTCGGCAGGCACGTCGGACGGCGGCGGTATCTCCACGGCGTCGAAAACCAAAATCGCGCCCAAATTCTCCGCAGGAATGCCTTCAGCTTTGGCGTCGCCTGCAATTTTCGGATTGACGACGTTGACGAGATTTTTGTCAACGAGACGGCTTGCCAAATAATCTTCGAGCAAAGTCGCCGCGTTGAAATCTTTGTGCCGCGAATCGTCGACGACTTCGACGGCAACATTGATTCGCTCCGCTTCGGGCAAGCCTTTGTCTTTGGCGGCCGCCGCAGTGTGAATCGCCAGCAAAATCGCGACGCACATCACGAAAAGTTTTTTCGGCATTGAGTTCGCCTCCCAAAATTTTTGGGAAATTATACAACAGTCGGGCGTGCGTCAACAAGGATTTGTGCGAAAACTTTTTCGACTTCGCGAACGTAAGCGTCGCCGTTCAGCAACGGTGAATTTTTCATCATGTTGCGCAAGTTTCGCCGCAGAAGGTTAAGCAACTCCGAATCACCCGCCAACATGACGGCGCGGGAAATATATTCGTCGACGGTCGCAACGGCAAGTTCGTCAAGTCCGACGTTAGTCAACATGCTCAAGCCGAAACGTGAACCGTGACGGTCGCCGTACAAGCTCACGACGGGCACACCCATCCACAACGCCTCGCAAGTGGTGACGCCGCCGGTGTACGGGAAGGTGTCAAGCGCAACGTCAATGTCCGCGTAATCGTCGAGATAATTCGCCGTGAAGCCGCGCATTTCGACGCGTGCAAGGTCGAAGCCGAAACTTTCCAACCGCTTGCTTATGAAACCGCGACAATCGGGCGTCCCGAAAACACTGTGCTTGAGCAACAGCCGACTTTCGGGCACGCGGTCGAGAATTTTTTTCCACGCGACAAGAATCGTGTCGGTGATTTTCGAGTAATTGTTGAAACTGCCGAACGTCACGAAACCTTTGCGCATGTGCGGCGGCACGGAAACTTCGCTGCCGGGCGGCGGCGCGTAACAGATATGCGAATTCGGCAGGCGAATCAACTTTTCGGCGAAATAACTTTCGTCACCCGCGCAGTGAACGTCTGACAAAAAATAATCGAAGCAGTCAAGCCCCGTCGAATTCACGTAGCCGATGCCCGAAATTTGCACGGTCGCGGGTTTGTACGCCGCCACACGAAGCCGATTGTCCGCCGTGTGACCCGACAAGTCAACCAGAATGTCAATCTCGTCGTCGCGAATCAATTTCGCCGCGTCAAAGTCCGTCATGTCGCTGATGTCGCGCCACGTGCCGACAGTCTGCAGATGTTTCGTCACAACGTCGCAGTGTTTGTCCGTCGAGTAAAAGTACGTCGCGAAAAAATTTTTGTTCAGCCGCGTGAGCAAGTCCCAACTCCAAAACATGACGGGATGTTGATGAAAATCCGCCGACATGAATCCGACGCGAATTTTTTTGTGCGCGTAACTTTTCGGCGCGAAAGGTTCCACGTCCGACAGAAAACTTTTGTATTCGGCATAGAGTGCGTCGAAATCTGCGCGAGAAAATTTTTCCGATGCGACGGCGGCGAACAGCGCGTTGCTTATTTCCGTGCACGCCTCCGCGTTGTTTTTGGAAGTTCGGGCGGACAAAGTCAAAAATTCCGCGCCGGCTTCGGGCATTGCCATACGCGAACAAGTCATGCCCAAAACGTTGAACGCGTCCGCCGCCAAAGCTCTTTCGTCGGGTAAGTTGACGTTCAGCCGCGACAAAAGTTCTTCGGCGACGGCAACCAAATCGACAAGTCGCCCTTGTCCGCGCAAAATGTACGCTTCCAGCAGAAACGGTTTTTTCCACGTCGGCTCCAAATTTTTCAGTTCGTCGACGATTTTGAGTGCCGCGTCGAAATTTTTCGCCTTGAATTCCGCAAGTGCCTTCGAGTAAAGTTCAATGCTGTCCATGTAAAGTTCTCCGTCAAACGGTCGGGGCGTTGACAATTTTTTGTGCGAAGGCAGGTTTGTCGCCGCGGTCAAATTGAGCGCCTTTTTCGACAAGCCTGACTTGCAAGGCCTCCATGCGAAGTGACGCGCCCGCCGTGCCCGCAGGTTCGCCGTTTTTCGCCCAACCGAGCCAGCCGACATTTTGCACGTGCGCACGATAATAAATGTCGTAATATTGCTCCGTGCGCCCGACAAATTGAATCCGAATCGCTTCCATGCGAAGATTTTGCCCGACGGTGCCGGCAGTGTCGCCCGCGTAAACCCAATTTTGCCAACCGACGTTTTGCACGTGCGCGCTGTACTTGATTCCGCCGTTGAAGTTGATAATCAACGCTTCAAGTCGCCGACCTTGTCCCGTCGTGCCGATAGTTTCGCCGTCGCCGACGGCTTGCAACCAGCCGAGACCTTCGACGTTGGCTTGAAACGTGATGTATTCGTTCGCCGAGGCAGCCGACGCGGCAAAAAAAATAACCGCACAAATCAGCGCGGCGAAAGTTTTGCGAATCATTTGGATCTCTCCTTAAGTGCGCGTTCGACTTCGCGTTGAGCGGATTTTTCGTGCAAGGCGGCGCGTTTGTCGTAAGTGTGTTTGCCGCTTGCCAACGCCAACTCCAACTTCGCACGACCGCGTTTGAAGTAAATCTTCAGCGGAATGAGCGTGAAACCTTTTTCGCGGGTTTTGCCGAACAGCTTGAGAATTTCGCGCTTGTGCATAAGCAATTTCTTGCGCCGAAGCGGTTCGTGATTGAAAATGTTGCCTTGCTCGTACGGGCTGATGTGCATGTGTTCGACGAAAATTTCGCCGTCTTTGACTTCGGCGTAACTGTCGCGCAGATTCGCCCTGCCCGCACGCAAACTTTTGACTTCGGTGCCTTTGAGTTCGATGCCCGCCTCGTACGTCTCGTGAATAAAATAATCGTGTCGCGCCTTGCGATTTTCGCACACGACGCGGATGTCGCTTTTGGCAGCAGTTTTCGCCATACAAATCACCTCCGCGCAATGATAGCAACCGTGCGGAAAATTTTCAACGCCCGCAACTCAAGATTCGCTTAAAAATTTTTTCAAGGTCGCGAACGTAAACCGACGCGTCCATTAGCGGCGAATTTTTCATCATGTCGCGCAGATTTCGCCGAAGCAAAATTAACAGCTCCGAATCACACGCCAACATGACGGCGCGGGAAATATATTCGTCGACGGTCGCAACGGCAAGTTCAGGCAAGCCGACGTTTGTCAACATGCTCAAGCCGAAACGCGTCCCGTGACGGTCGCCGTACAAGCTGACGACGGGCACGCCCATCCAAAGATTTTCGCAGGTCGTGACGCCGCCGGTGTACGGGAAGGTGTCAAGCGCAACGTCAATGTCCGCGTAATCGACGGCGTGATTCGACGTGTAACCGCGCATTTCGACGCGTGCAATGTCGAAGCCGAAATTTTTCAGCCGTTGAGCGACGAAATTTCTGCCTTCCGCCGACGAAAAAATTTTGTGCTTGAGCAACAACCGACTTTCGGGCACGCGGTCGAGAATTTTTTTCCACGCGACGAGAATCGTGTCGGTGACTTTGGCGAAATTGTTAAAGCTCGCGAACGTCACGAAACCGTTGCGCAAACACGGCGGCTCGGCAGCGGGTAAAATTTTCGTCAACTGCGAATTGTAGCAGATGTGCGAATTCGGCAGACGAATCAATTTTTCGGCAAACCAACTTTCGTCGCCCGCGCAGTGAACGTCCGACAAAAAATAATCGAAGCAGTCAAGCCCCGTCGAATTCATGTAGCCGACGCCCGAAATTTGCACGGTCGCGGGTTTGTACGCCGCCACGCGAAGCCGATTGCCCGACGTGTGCCCCGACAAGTCGAACAAAATATCGATCTCGTCGTCGCGAATCAACTTCGCCGCGTCAAAGTCCGTCAAGTCGGAAATGTCGCGCCAAAGGTCGCAAGTGGCACGCAGATATTCGGTAACTTCGTCGCCCGCCGCTGAAGCCGAATACAGACACGTCGCGAAAAAATTTTTGTCGAGTTCGGTCAACAGTGCCCAACTCCACGCCATAACCGCGTGCCAGCCGAAATCAGCCGACACGAAGCCGACGCGAATTTTTTTGTGCGCGTAACTTTTCGGTGCGAACGGTTTCACGTCCGACAGAAAATTTTTGTACTCGGCATAAAGCGCGTCGAAGTCCGCACGCGAAAAATTTTCGTCGTGACAGGCGGCGAACAAGGCGTTGCTAATCTCCGCGCAGGCTTGTCGGGCGTCGTTTTCAAGTTTTGCCGACAGCCGAAATTTCGCGACGGCGTCACCGATAAAGCCAAGTTCGCGACAAGCCGAAGCCGACAAACTCAACGCGTCCGCCGCCAAAATTTTTTCGGAAGCCACCGACAAATTCAGTCGCGGCAACAAATTTTCCAGCACGGTCAACGCACGCAGAAATTCCGCCCGTGCAAAAAAAATTCGCGCCTCAAGCAGGAAAATTTTCTTCCACGCGGGCGCGACGGTTTTCAGTTCGGCGACGATTGACAATGATGCGTCGAAATTTCCCGCGTCAAGTTCGTTCGCCGCCGCCGAATAAAGTTCCGAAATGTTCAACGTTAACTCTCCGTCAGTGATGATTTTTCATGAAATGTTCAATGCGGTTCAACGCCTCGGAAATTTTGTCGACGCTCGTCGCGTAGGAACAACGCACGTGACCCGCGCCGCTCGTGCCGAAAGCCGTGCCGGGGACAAGCGCGACGTGTTCGGCTTGAATCAATTTTTCGGCGAATTGCTCGGAAGTCAAACCGCTCGACGAAATGTTCGGGAAAATGTAAAACGCGCCGTGCGGCTCGAAGCAATCAAGTCCCATCGTCTTGAAACCGTCGTAAATCAAACGGCGTCTGCGGTCGTAATCGGCAACCATCTTGAGCATGTACTTTTCGCCGCGTTTGAGAGCCTCGACGGCGGCAACCTGCGCGGTTATCGGTGCACAAAGAATCGTGTATTGGTGAATTTTCGTCATCGCCGCGACGAAATCGGGATTCGACAGCGCGTAACCGATACGCCAGCCCGTCATTGCGTACGCCTTGCTGAAACCGTTGAGCAAAATCGTACGGTCGCGCATTTTCGGCAAGGCGGCAAAACATTCGTGCGCACCGCCGTAAGTCAAATCGCCGTAAATTTCGTCGCTGATTACAATCAAGTCGTGCACTTCGGCGAAGTCGGCAATTTTGAGCAAGTCGTCGCGTTCCATAATCGCGCCTGTCGGATTGTTCGGGTAACCGATTAAAATCGCTTTGGTCTTCGCGGTGACGAACGGCTCCAACTCTTCGGGCGTGATTCGGAATTCGTTTTCAATCTTCGCGGGCACACTGACGGGCACGCCGTTTGCCATTGACGTGCAAGCTTGATATGACACGTAGCACGGTTCGGGAATCAAAACTTC
>JAFVBP010000055.1 GCA_017479925.1 Selenomonadaceae bacterium
CAGGGCGACAGTCTTTTGATTGCGCGGGCGAACGTCCTGTTGACCGTCGCCGAATTCGTTGAAAATATCACCGTTGACGAATTGTCCGCCGTCGCCGAAATTGTCGCACGTAACTTTTGGCTCATGGACGGGCTTAACGTTGCCGACGCGCAGTTTTCGCTGTTCAACAACAAGCCCGACTGTCGAATTGTCGATTGGCGCACGGGCGACGAATTTTTTTTCACGGGAGGTAACGCCATGAAATTCGACGTTTTAATCAGCAATCCGCCGTATCAGGAAATCAAAGACGACAACGGTCGACAGCCGCCGATTTATCATTACTTCATGCAGGAAGCTCCGAAGGTCGCCGAAAAATCCGTGCTTATCACGCCTGCGCGATTTTTGTTTGACGCGGGACAGACGCCGAAAAGTTTCAATCGCCGAATGCTCAATGACCCGCACTTGAAGGTTTTGCATTACGAACCGAACGCCGGCAAACTTTTCCGCAACGCTGTCGAAATCGAAGGTGGCGTTGCAATTACGCTTTACGACACGACAAAAAATTTCGGCACGATTGGGATTTTCAGCGCGTTTGACGAACTCAATTCGATTCACCGTAAAGTTTGCGTCGAAAATACGAAGTTTCGTTCGCTCAACGAAATCATTTACACGCCCGTTGCTTACAGGTTGTCGGAAAGATTTTTCGCTGAACGTGCCGATTTAATCGACAGACTTCAAGACGCCGCGCTCCGAACGAACGTTTTTGAACGGTTGCCCGAAGTTTTCTTCGACACCGCGCCCGCCGACGGATACAGTCGAATTTTCGGCAAGGTTGGCTCGGAACGCGTGTATAAATTTGTTCGCCGCGAATATATCAGCGCGCCCGCGTTACTGGACAAGTACAAAGTTTTTGTGCCCGAATCAAACGGCGCATCGGGCAAGCTTGTCGACGGTGAAGCGGCGCGAATCATCAGCACGCCCGTTGTCGGTGAGCCGAACGAAGGTTGCACGCAAACATTTATCACGGTCGGAGCTTTCGACAGCCGCGACGAAGCCGAAAATTGTTTGACTTACATCAAGTCGAAGTTCGCCCGCGCAATGCTGGGTATATTGAAGGCGACGCAACACAATCCGCCTGCGACGTGGTCGAAAGTTCCGTTGCAAGATTTTTCGGCGTCGAGTGACATTGATTGGCGCGTGCCCGTCGACGAACAGCTTTATCGCAAGTACGGCTTGAGCGCGGCGGAAGTTGCCTTCATCGAGTCGCACGTCAAAGCAATGGATTGACGCTTGCAAAAAGTTTCGCGCCGTGTTAAACTGCACGCGTACAGTCTAGAAAGCTGCACACATTGAGATCAAGGTAAACCAAAAACAAAAAGAACCCCGAGTTGGCCGACTCGGGGTTCAAACGTTTCATATGAGTTTCTTCGTTTTGAGGATTAGCGATAACCACGGGCTGTCTGTTATCTGAAATGCCGACTCAGCCACTTGCAGATGAAGTACAGAATCACGCCTGCTACGACATCTGCTGCGACGGTCACTAAAAACATTGAGAACAAGGTGCTCACCTCCTTCCGCGCAAAAAAGAGGGACAACCAAAAACGCGTTTATTTTAGCGAAAAATTTTTCCCGTGACAAGTTGACGGCTGTGGTACAATCGACACGAAAACTATTTGAGGAGGCTTGCACATGCGCAGAGTTTTGTTTACATCCGAATCCGTGACTGAAGGGCACCCCGACAAGGTCGCGGACAGAATTTCCGACAGCATTTTGGACGCGATTATCGAGAAAGACCCCGAAGGTCGCGTTGCCTGCGAAACGTTGGTGACAACGGGACAAGTGCACGTTGTCGGCGAAATTTCGACGCATTGCTACGTTGACATACCGAAGATTATCCGTAACGCGATTGCCGACATTGGTTACACGAATTCCAAATACGGCTTCGAGGCGGACACGGTCGGCGTGCTGGTTTCGTTGGACGAACAAAGCCCCGACATTGCTCAAGGCGTCGACAAAGCCCTTGAGGCACGCGAAGGCGACATGGCTATCGAAGACGCTATCGGCGCGGGCGATCAAGGCATGATGTTCGGTTACGCGACGAACGAAACGCCGGAGTTCATGCCGTTGCCGATTTCGCTTGCGCACAAGTTGGCGCGTCGTTTGGCTGAAGTCCGCAAAGTCACGCACGAAGTCGATTACCTGCGTCCCGACGGCAAAACTCAAGTGACGGTCGCTTACGAAAACGGCAAGGCGGTCGCGGTCGACACGATTGTCATTTCGACGCAACACAATCCCGACGTTTCGCTTGAGCAGATTAAGCGCGACATGATTGAGTTTGTCGTCAAGCCGATTGTCCCCGCCGAATTGTTGACCGACGCGACGAAATTTTTCGTGAACCCGACGGGCAAATTCGTTATCGGCGGACCGCAAGGCGACAGCGGCTTGACGGGCAGAAAAATTATCGTCGACACCTACGGCGGCTGGGCGCGACACGGCGGCGGTGCTTTCAGCGGCAAAGACCCGACGAAGGTTGACCGCAGTGCAAGTTACGCGGCGCGTTACGTCGCCAAAAACGTCGTTGCGGCAGGTTTGGCGGACGAATGCGAAATTCAGCTTGCCTACGCAATCGGCGTTGCCAAACCCGTCAGCGTGCGCGTCGACAGTCACGGCACCGCCAAAGTCGACGAAGAATTGATTGAGCGTCTCGTCAAGGCGAACTTTGACTTGCGACCGGCGGGCATTATCAAGATGCTTGACTTGCGTCGCCCGATTTACAAAGACACGGCGGCTTACGGGCACTTCGGTCGCACGGATGTCGATTTGCCATGGGAGCGCACCGACAAAGCCGAAACGCTCCGCAAAGCAGCCGGCTTGTGAAATAATTTCGTGCACGTCGTCCCGACTTCGGTCGGGATTTTTTGTGCGTCGTTGCTGAAAACATTTTCATGCCAAAAAAATTCGTTGTGCTATAATCGGCGTCAAGTAATTTTCGGGAGTGGTCGAATGAAACTTCAAACGATCGAGTATTTTTTCCGCGAAGTCGTTTTGTCGATGATTCGCAATCGCCTGATGACTTTCGCGTCAATCGGGACGGTCGCCGTGTCGCTGTTCGTGCTGGGCGTCTTTTTGGTGCTGGTAATGAACATGTCCAAAATGGCGTCGAGCCTTGAAAGTCAAGTGCAAATTTCCGTTTATATCAGCGACAACCTGCCCGACGAAGGACGCGCCGAAATCGAACGCATGACGCGTGAGATGAAATCCGTCGCCTCGGTCGAATACGTGTCGCGTGAACAGGCGATGAAAAAATTCCGCGAACGTCTCGGCGAAAATCAAAAAATTTTGGACGCGCTCGGTGAGTCGAATCCGTTGCCGAATTCGTTTCTGGTGACGGTCACCAATGCCGACGACGTTAAAAAGACCGCCGCGTCAATCGCTGACTTGTACGGCGTCGACGAAGTCAAATACGGTCAAGATGTCGCCGCGAACCTGTTCGAGTTGACGCACCTTATGCGTTTCTTCGGCGTGATTCTGGTGATTTTGCTTTTGGGCGCGACGGTTTTCATCATATCGAACACGATTCGCCTGACGGTTTTCGCCCGCCGCAAAGAAATCGCAATCATGAAATACGTCGGCGCAACGGACTGGTTTATTCGCTGGCCGTTCATTTTGGAAGGCGTGGCACTGGGCATAATCGGCGGCGGAGTGAGCGCGCTTGCCCTGCGAAGTTTTTATTCGGCGATGATAGCCAAAATTTACGAGTCGCTGACGTTTTTCCCGATGGTTGAGCAGTACCCGTTCATGAATTATTTGACGCTGACGTTAATCGGCACGGGAATTTTTATCGGCATTTTGGGCAGTACCGTCTCGCTGAAACGTTTCATGGAGGTTTGACAGGCAATGCGCAATTTTTTTGTGGCGTGCGCGGCATTGATGATTTTTTTGACGAGTGCACCCGTCTTCGCCGACGACGACGAAATTCAGCAACTCGAATCCGAAAAGGCAGCTTACGACGAGGCGGCCGAAAAAGCGCGTGCGGCGGCTGAACTTATCCAAGGCAAAATCGATTCGGTGTCAGAATTCAAACGTCAACTCGACGCGGACGCCGCCGAAGCCACTGCGGTTTACGAGGAACGTCAAGCCGCGCTCGACGAAACAATTTCCCGTATCGACGAAAACGAAAATAAGCTCGTCGAAGTCACCGCCGAACTCAACGCCAAACACGGCGTGCTTGAAAACCGCGTGCGCGACATTTACATCAACGGGCAAATTTCATATCTGGACGTTTTATTCGGCGCGCAGGATTTCGGCGACTTTTTGACGCGAATGGATTTGCTTAAACGCGTCATGACACGCGACGCCGAACTTGTCGCCGAAGTTTTGCAGTACAAAAATGAGATCGTCGAAGTCGGCAAACAACTCGAAGCCGACAGACGAATTCAGGAAGAACTTGCCGCCAAAGCCGAAGCCGCCAAAGACGTTCAGCTCGAAAAGGTCGCCAAACAACAAGCACTTATTGATTTAATGCAGAACGACAAGGACGTTTACGACCGCCAATATGACGAAATGATTGCCTCGTCCAACGAAGTTGCGCGGCTGATTCAGGAGAGCAAATATCGCGCCGAAGCCGAAGCGGAAGCGCAACGCCGTCAAGCCGAAGCCGAAGCGCAACGTCAAGCGGCTGCCGAAGCGGGCAACATTACCCTTGTCGAAGGCGACGACGGCGGCGATTACGTCATGCCTGCGACGGGCGGCGGCGGTATGATTTGGCCGATTTCAGGTCCGATAACTTCCGAATTCGGTTGGCGCACTCACCCGATTTTCGGCAACGCACGTTTCCACAGCGGGCTTGACATTGGCGGCGATTACGGTTTGCCGATTCACGCGGCACAAAGCGGCGTCGTCATTGAAGCGGGCTGGATCGGCGGCTACGGCAACACCGTCATGATTGAGCACGGCGGCGGTATCGTCACGCTGTACGGGCACAATGAAAGTCTTGCCGTCAGCGTCGGGCAACACGTCAACCAAGGCGACGTTATCGCTTACTGCGGCTCGACGGGCAACTCGACGGGTCCGCACTGTCACTTTGAAGTTCGCGTCGGCGGTGAACCCGTCAGCCCCTGGGACTACTTGTAATGCGTAATGCTTAATGCGTAATGCTTAATGCGTAATGAGCACGGTGCCGAACGCAAACGTAATTCCGACCGTCATGGATGACGACAACGTTCGCGCACGATAAATTTTTGCGCCAAAAGAAAAGTAACAGCTCGCCCGTCGTGCGAAACGACAAAAAAAATCCCCCGCAAACCGCAGGGGACTTTTTTTTTATGTCCGATATTGTTTTCGTGTCGTGGTGCTCGCTGAGAGACTCGAACCCCCGACCTCCTCCATGTGACGGAGATGCTCTACCAACTGAGCTAAGCGAGCCGCCTAAAAAAAATTGGTGGGGCTGACAGAACTCGAATCTGTGACCTCCTCGATGTCAACGAGGCACTCTAACCATCTGAGCTACAACCCCACGTCGTTTAAGACAAGCACAATTATAGACGCTCAATCGCGAACTGTCAAGAAAAATTTTCACAGACCCGGAAACGCGTCGACGAACTTGATTTTTATGTCGGGAAACGAGTCGACAAACTGAATCGTGAAGTCTTCGCCGCTCGTGACGAATTGCCATTCGCCGATGTCGTCGGGAAACGCGGAAACTTTCTTGACCTTCAAGTCGGCGAAGGCGTCGACAACCTTAACTTTGATGTCGGCAAAAGACGTGACGACCTTGACACGCCCGCAAAGTTTGATGCCGTTGAAGTAACCGTCGCTTGAAATCGGATTGGCAAGCGCGACCGTCGACGCAATCAAAATCACAAGCGCAACCGTCGCCGAAAAAATTTTTCGCATGACTTGTCGCCTCCCGTCAAAGTTTGTTGTCCGACAGATCCAAATCGCGGCGGTGCAGATAATCCAGCAGGCGCAAATCTTTTTCGGGATTCGGATTCACGTCGTAATAATCCGCGTCATTGCCGGGCGTGTATTCGTCGGCAAGTTTCTCGAAATGTTTTTTGTTCGCGTCGTCGAAGCCGAGATGATTTTTCATGACGCTGCCGAGCCGTTCGGCATTGGGAATCAAATAGCTGACTTCGTCGATGTACTGCAACCAGCCGGGCACGACGCCGGTTTTAATGTTGCCCGAAGCCTCCGCGTTTTTGAGCGAGCCTGCCGCCGCAAGCATTTCCGTCGAAGTCAAATCGGTGTCGACGGCGTCAACCGCAACGCTCAACAGTTCAGGAATTTTAATCAGCATGGACGGTTCGCTCAACCTGTCCGCGCAAGCCTTCATGAAAGCCTGTTGCCTGCGCACGCGCCCGACGTCACCTTCGGCGTCGCGGAAACGAACAAATTCAATCGCAGTTTGCCCGTCGAGATGTTGAATGCCCTGCTTGAGATCGATGTAAAGCCCGCCGTCGTCGTCCCAAGGGTCTTCGTAGTGCATATCGCGTTCGACGTAAATGTCAACGCCGCCCATTGCGTCAATGATTTCGGCGAAACGCGACTTGTTAATCATGACGTAGCGGTCAATGTCGATGCCCAAAAATTCTTCGACGGTCTTGCGGGCAAGTTTCGCGCCGCCGTGAGCATAAGCCGCGTTGATTTTCTGGTAACCGTGCCTGTCGATGTAAACCAACGTGTCACGCGGTATCGTCAACAGCGACGCCTTGTCTTTGGACAGCTGCAAAACCATCAGCGTATCGGAGCGACCGACGTCGTCTTTGCGTTCGTCGACGCCCATGAGCATGATTGTCGTCGGTTTCTGCAGTGTCGGCAAGATTTTTTCGGGCGCGACCTTCGACGTGAAATCTTCCTTGATTCGCGTGAAGTCCGAGTTAAAGCCAAGGTGCGCCAACGAGCCGACGATTATCAGCGCGCAAATGATGAATGACCAAAATAATTTCCGATTGCGCATCTTGCGACTCAACTCCCGACGGCGTTTTTCCAATCGTTCGCGCATTGTTATCACCTCCAATCCGCGAAACTTTCGATTAAAATCTAAGTGAAGTTTTGAGCTTTGTCAAGTCAATGTCCGTCTGAATTTCGGGGTGTTTGCGCAGGAAATTTTGTTCTTCTTCGGGCGCGACGACGAAATTTTTCAGCCGACCGACGCGCACGAAACATTTGCGGGCGAATTTCGGATTGCTGTTCGGGTCGTTAATCGTGAGCCGTGCGCTTGAAACTGCGGGCTGTTTGCCGCGGTTTGCAATAAAATTCAGGTGCAATTCAACCTGCGGCTCGTCTTCACCCGTCGCGTAGTAGACGCCCAAATTGTTTTCGGCGTACGGATTGAGCGCGCTGAAAAGAATATCCATTAGCACGGACAAATCGCGTTTCTTCGGGTTGAATTCGATTTCGACGGCGGAAATTTCGTCGACTTCGCACGGTTCGGGTTCGACGTAACTGCGGACATTTCGCGCAGAAACTTTCCCGACCAAAACGTTGACGACGCCCGGCACGTCGCGGAAAATTTCTTGCAGTTCGCTGACGTTGCCGCCGCTGAAGTAAATTTTTTTCGTGTACAAGTTCAAAACGCCTCCTTTATTTTTTCTTGTAATACGGACAATGAGACGAACCAAAGCATCTCCCGAAAATTTTTTGACAGTAGTTGTTATGTGATTCATCCCGCAAAAAATATTCGCATCTTCGTTTATCGCGCCTTGTATCGTTCTTGTCCATCTTTATGTATTCAACGTGCCACGGGTAACCGGTCAACTGTCTCTTATCGGCCATTTTCATTACCTCCAAGCAAAATTAGTGAACGAGTTCAAAGCGTCCCAAGTCCGAAAAATAATTTGAGTCGTGCGTGATGACAATCAGCGTGCGATTTTTTGACGACAGTAGTTGACAAGTGCGGCAACCAAACTTTCGGTGCGGCTTTTGTCGAGACCTGCCGTCGGTTCGTCGAGAATCAAAATGCCGGGCTCCGTCGACAACGCCAAAGCAATTTGCAGGCGATTTCGTTCGCCGCTCGAAAGTTTCGCGCCGTCAAAGCCGAGTTCCGAATAAATGTCGCCGCCGTCGCCAATCACGACAATTTTGCGCGCTCAAATGTTGTAAATTTCTTTGTATCTGTCGCGAAGTGCAGTCAACCTGTCGCGCAGATCTTTTTGGAATTTCGCAAGTCGTCTGTCCGAAAATTTGTTGTCGGCGAATTTAATTACGGACTCGACGCGTTGAATCAGAATTTTGCTCATGAAAATTTCCGCGCCCGTCGCAAAACTCGAAGCAAATTTATTGCGCGTCTTGTCGGATTCGTCGGGCATGTTGAGCAGTTCAACCGCCGTGTGCTCAAGAATTATTTCCATGTGAACCAGTTCTTCAAGCGCGACAATCTTTTCCATGATGACCATCAAGCCCAAAACGTCGCCGAAATTCACCTGTTCGGCATTGCGAAAGTCGGTATTAATTCGTTCGCCGCGCAGATATAAATTTCTCACGAGGCGGAATCTGTCTTTGGATGTGTCAAGTTTCATGTGCGTGACCCCCTTTGAAAAAAATTTTAACACGCGCAGGATTTTCAAGCAAGGCGAATAATTTCCTTGTCATGCAGAAACGTATTCTGTATAATAACTGAAAGAATTTTTTACGGAGGATTTACGGCGATGCGGCGATACACGAATTTTATCTTGACGGCCTTCATGATAGTTTTGGCTGCCGTGGCGGGCACGACAATTCCCGTCGACGCGGACAAAAAAGTTGTCGGCGCACCGACGGCGGAATTGACGGCTTACACGACTTTGCCGGCGGAAACTGCGGCTGTTTTGGCTGAAGTTTACGAACGCGAAAATCACGTGCGCGTTAATTTCGTGCCGATGAGTTCGCAGGAAATTTTGCAGAAAATCCGCGACGACGCCGTAAGCGACCCGACGGTTGTCCGCACGGTTGACGTTGTTTTGACCGACAGCAAAATTCTTGAGCAGGCCGCCGCGCTCGATTTGTTGACGCCCTACAGTTCCGAGACAAACGACGCCGTTCGCCGCAAATTCAAAGACGAACACGACCGCTGGATCGGCGTTTGGTACGACCCGATTGTTTTTTGCGCGAATCGGGATTTTTTGCGTTCAACCGTCGACATACCCGACACGTGGGACAAGCTTGCCAAGGCGACGAACATGCGAATCGGCATCACGGATTTTCTTGCCGCGGACGCTGCGTCGAACCTGCTGTTTCAGCTGATTGGCAACTTCGGCGACGCGAAAACTTACGAAATTTTGTCGGGCATTCACCCGAAAGTTGTCCAGTACGCGAAATTTTTGGCTAATCCCGTTCGTCAAGCGGGCATGGGCGAAGTCGACATTTCCGTCGCGGTCGAGAGTGAAACTTTGCGTTACCTGAACAACGGCTATCCGCTCAAAATAATTTATCCCGCAGACGGCACGAGTTGGCTTTTGACGGGCTGCGCGATAACGACATCCGACGCGAAGAAACATCAAGTCGCCGCGAAATTTTCCGATTGGCTTTTGGGCGACGAGGCGCAACTTTACCTGCAGACGAACGGCTTTTATTTCGTGCCGACGAATCCGCAGACTTTGGCGTACAAGTCATTCGCGGGCAAAAATCTTGATCTGCTCAACAATGCGCAAACGCTTTCGCCCGAACAGCAACGATTTTTCCTCGACCGCTGGATTAACGACGTGCGTTTGAAAGGAATTTAATTTTGACTTACCGACGTTTAACCGTTCGAGGCAAAAATACTTGTGTTGAATCTACTTTCTTTCGGCGGCGAAAGAAAGTAGCAAAGAAAGCCGCGCCTGCTACGATACATCCTGTATCGTGCGCAGGCGGGTGGCCGACATCCATGTCGGCCAAATGTCAACGCTATGTGACAGCGAAAATCTTCCGTTGCTTTTGAAGCGACCGCAGTGAAAACATCTCTTGGAGGTATCGAATTTGAAAGCTGGCTTTGTGAGTTTGGGCTGTGCGAAAAACCTGGTCGACACCGAAGTTATGCTCGGTCTTATGCAGGCGCACGGCATCGAGTTGACGGCCAATCCCGCCGACGCGGATATTTTAATTGTAAACACCTGCGCGTTCATCCTTTCGGCGAAGGAAGAATCAATCACCACGATTTTGAATCTCGCCGAATACAAGGCGAACGGTCGATGCAAGTCGCTGATTGTCGCGGGCTGTTTGGGTCAACTGTACAAGCGCGAACTTTTGGACGAAATGCCCGAAGTCGACGCGATTATCGGCACGGGCGCATGGAACCGAATCGTCGAGGCGATTGAGGAAACTCTTTCCGGTCGACGCGTTGTTTTGATTGGCGAACGCGACATCATTTACGACGCGAAAACTCCGCGAATTCGCACGACGCCCGATTATTCCGCTTACGTCAAAATCGCCGAAGGTTGCAACAATCGCTGCGCGTTCTGCACGATACCGTTGATTCGCGGCAAGCAAATTTCCCGCACGATTGACGACATCCGCGCTGAAGTCGAGCAACTTGCCGGTCAAGGCGTCAAAGAAATTAATTTAATCGCGCAGGACACCACCGCTTACGGCACCGACATTTACGGTCAACCGAAACTTGCCGAACTTTTGCGCGAACTTGTAACCGTCGACGACGTTCGCTGGATTAGAATTTTGTACGCTTACCCGCGCAGATTCACCGACGAGTTGATTGACTTGATTGCCGCCGAGCCGAAAATTTGCAATTACTTCGATTTGCCGCTCCAACACGCGAGCAACAAAATTCTGCGGGCGATGAATCGTCCCGACACACGCGAATCGATTGAAACGTTGCTGACGAAAATTCGCACGAAAATTCCCGACGCGACAATTCGGTCGACGTTTATTGTCGGCTTCCCCGGCGAAACGGACGACGACTTCGCCGAACTGAAAACTTTCCTGCAGACGTGGCGGCTTGACAAGGTCGGCATTTTCACCTATTCGCGGGAAGAGGACACGCCCGCTTACGACATGCCCGATCAAATTCCCGAAGAAGTCATGCAGGAACGCTATCACGACTTGATGAGCACGCAGTCTTTGATTTCGCAAGAGATTAACGAGTCGCTCGAAGGTCGTGAACTTGACGTTTTGATTGAAAACCGCGACGAGGAAGTTCCGCAGGTTGTCGCGGGACGTTCTTATCGCGACGCGCCCGAAGTCGACGGGCTTGTTTACATCGAAAACGACGGTCGCAGTCAGGCAGGCGACATTGTCCGCGTCAAAATTTTGGCGGGCTTCGTCTACGACTTGGCTGCCGAAAGGATTGATTAAATGCTTGCCGAGTTGCTCACGTCGAAGAATTTCACGATTGCGACGGCGGAAAGTTGCACGGGCGGCTTGCTTGCAAGCACGTTGACGGACGTTGACGGCGCGTCGGCTTACGTCAAAGGCGGCGTTGTCGCTTACTCGAACGCGATTAAAATTTCCGTCCTGCACGTCGACGCTAAAACTTTGCAAACTTTCGGCGCGGTGAGTTCTCAAACTGCGCGGGAAATGGCGTCAAACGTTCGCGAAATTTTTTCGTCGACAATCGGCATTTCGACGACGGGCGTAGCGGGTTCATCCGTCGAAGGCAAAGCTGTCGGCACCGTCTTCGTCGCCGTCGACGCGGAAAATTTTTCTGACGTGCGGGAATTTCACTTCGCGGGCAGTCGGACTGAAATCAAAGCTCAAGCGGTCGACGCTGCCTTGAAACTTTTGGCGGAGTGCTTGACGTGAAACGATTTACGCGGCGCGAATTCGTCAAAATTTCGGCGGTCGGTTTGGCGACAATGTTCACGGCTTGCAAGCCCGAAAATTCTTCGCACGAGTTGCCGATAAAATTTCTGCGACAAACCGTCACGAAAGATATTTCGACTTCGCGGCTGGTGACGTGGCAGGTTGACGCGCCGTTGAAAAATCCCGCCGTCGAAGTTCGCGCAGTCGGTTCCGAGGCGACAAAAAAATTTCCCGCCGTTGATGCGACTTTCACGGACGACGGTCAAAAAATTTTCCGGTACAGCGCACACGTCGAAAATCTTTCACCCGCCGAAGCTTACGATTGTCGCGTTGTCGACGGGGACGCCGTCACCGATTGGCACGCGCTCAAAAAATTTTCGGGCGACAAGTTCAAAGCGTTGATTTTTCCCGATTCGCAGTGCGGCAACGGCTACGACACCTGGGGCACCGTCGCACGGCTTGCTTTTGAGCAAAATCCTGACGCGGATTTTTTCGTCAACGTCGGCGATCTCGTCGACAACGGCGAAGATTTTTCGCAGTGGCAAGATTGGTTCGCGCAGATTGAAAAATTCCTGCCGACAATGCCGATTGCGCCCGTTTTGGGCAACCATGAAACTTACACGCGTGATTGGAAAGTTCGTATGCCTGAAGCGTATCTGAAATATTTCGCCGTGCCCGACAACGGCGTCGAAAATTTTTCACGGCGATTTTACTCGTTTGACTTCGGCGCGGCACATTTCGCAATTTTGGACAGTCAATGGGACGAGTTGGACGCCTTCACGCCGAATTTGATTGACGTGCAAAAGTCGTGGTTGCGTCAAGATTTGTCGTCGACCGTCAAGCCGTGGAAAATCGTTTTCGTGCACAAAGACGTTCTGCAATACCGAATCAACGGGCGACCCGAACGTCGCGAAGGTTTTTCGGATGTCGGCGAACAGTTCATGCCGGAATTCGACGCTCTTAACGTCGACGCGGTTTTTACGGGACATTTGCACACGTATCGAAATCGCGGGCGGCTGAAAAATTTTCGTCCCGACGAAACGGGCGCGCTGTACATTTTGACGGGCTTGAGCGGCAATGTTCGATACGACGGGCTTTGGATTGACCATGCGCTTGACCGCGTCACTGCGCCGCAACCCGAAATTGACAATTTCTTGACGCTTGAAGTTGACGACAAAACTTTGTCGGCGAAGTGTTTTCTGTCGAACGGCGAACTTTTGGACGAAGTCACGTTGCACAAAGCTTGAGAGGAGGAATTTTTTTTGCGCAGAATTTTTTTCGTCACGGCGGCGGTGCTGATTGCATTGACGGCTTTGACGGGCACGACTTTTGCCAAGCGCAGTTATCGCCCAATCGGCGTGATAATTGTCGACGACACGGAGACTAAACTCTACCATTACTTCAACGCCGTCGAGAGCTTGCTTCAGCCGCAAAGTCACGCACAAATTTTCATCGGCAAGGACATGCAGTTTCAGTACCAAAAATATTTGATCGGCTTCGGCAAGTCCGAAGGCTATCAAGTTACCGAAGACGACCTGATTGAGTTTACGCGTCTGAGCGGTTGCAAAAAGGTTTTGTTCCTGATGAATTCAAACGTGACCGACGGCGACAAAACTTCCCTGAAGGTTGACGCGTATCTTTGCACCAATGACGGCGTGCAGGAGACTTTCACGGCGAGCGAAACTTTCGACAAACCGCGTGAACGTCGCGGCGCGTTCCGAAAATGTTTCACCGAAATTTCCAAGACGTTGAACCAAATTCTTTGAGAGGTGACCTGCATTGCGTAGAATTTTTTTGACGGCAATACTGATGTTGACGCTTTTGACGGCGACTGCCTTTGCGGAGGAGACGCCCGAACAATCAGCCGACCAGCAAAAACTTGACCGGCTCACCGAAGACGTATTCGGCGAACAACCAATCGATCAGCCCGACGACATTTACGTTCACACGAGCGAAGATTTCAAGTACACGATAACTTGTCCGATGAAACCGCTTGCCGTCATACAAAATCCGTGGCCGGAGCCGGAAAAGCGCGGCGAATTGCTCGTTTTTGACGCGGAAGGCTTCGACATTCGTTATGCCTATTACATTTGCGTCAACGCGTGGGAACCCGACGACAAGACGATTCCCGACTTCAACAAAGGTCCGATTGCGGCTATCGGCGAATACTTGAAGGCACTCAAAACCAACGGCGGCTTC
>JAFVBP010000056.1 GCA_017479925.1 Selenomonadaceae bacterium
ATTCGGATAATCGCGAATCACATTCCGCAAAAGGGCGTTACGGGTTTTATTCCGTGGCTTGCCGAAGAAAAACCGGCACATCTCGCGCTTGAAGGTCGGCTTTTGCGCACGCTTTACGTCGGCGACGAACGTTATGCGCAAGATTTTGGCGACATTCACGAGGTTACGGAAGCGATTTTGCCGATTGACGACGACAAAAAACATTTCCCGCGACTTTTTGCGGACGTTGTCAACTGTCACGTCGGCTACAAGCAGATTATGCCCGAAATTAATCCGCACGACACCAAAGCGAAAGTTTTCATCGGTGGCGGCGCGGCAGAATTCGGCATTAAAAAATTGTCTCTCGCGGAGCCGTTTGCATTCCAAAATAATCGGCACTTGTATCACGCGGCTCAGGCACTCACAAAAGGCGGTGCGTTGTTCATTGAAGCCGACTTGAGCGACTTGCCGCTGTATCAAAATATCATAGAAAGCCCGTTCGTCGAATTGGCTATGGCGGACATTGCGCTTGCTCGTGACGGACGAATTAAAATCCCGACCGAAGTTTACGAACGTTTTCAGCGCATCGAAACTTTTGTTATGACGTTGCAAAATCTCACCGGCTCGAAAATTTATTCGCTTCATCAGCCGGAAGACATTTTCAACAAACATTACGCGGCGCAAGCTTTTTTTGAAGGCGGTTTGAAAACTATCAAGCCAGAAGGCACGCACTTTCTCTCGGAACTTGCGGAACTTCACAGCGGACAGATTTTCGCCCGCACCGGTCTAATCAAACTCGGTTCGGAAACGAAATCTACAGTCGCCGATAACGAATTGTTTTTCGTCGAACGTGGCGAAATTTATCACGCTGAAGTTGTCGGGCGTCACGGGATTGTTGCCGTTGACGTTGACCCGATTTTTAAAGCGTCGGAAATGGAACGCCTGCATTTCGGAAACGCAATGTTGCGTTCGGGCTCAATTCAACTCGGCAGCGCGACGAAACCCGACTTGACCGACAACGATTTACTTTACGCCGAAATTTTGAGGCTTCATTACGCCACTCCGATAATTGGTATCGGCTTAAAAATTATCCAAAGCGTCGGCGAAAAGGCAACGTCGTCTTATTTAATTACAAACCATGTCGGACAAATTCTTGAAGAACGCGGCAAAAAAACAATTCATCCCGATAACAAATTCAAATTTGCTGAGCTTGGGCGACTTCATTACGGCAACGCGGTTTTGCGTTCGGGCGCAATTCAACTCGGCAGCGCGACAGAGCCCGACTTGACCGACAACGATTTACTTTACGCAGAAAAGTTCAATTTGCACTACGGCGAAGTTTTTGCCCGAAACGGACTTATCGACTTGGCGACAACGCTCAAACTCAAAGACGCTCACGCCGCAAATTACAAAATCGGACAAGCTTTCGCACGCACGGGCGCAATCAAAATCGGTTCAGAAACAAAGCCCGATTTTCTTTCCAACGATTTAAATTACGTTGAACGCATGGACTTGCGACACGGGCAGGCTTTTGCGAAAACCGGCATAATTGTCACGTGCCTTGTGCCGCCGCAACGATTGAAAGTTCCGCACATTATGACGATTCGCGTCGGACAAAATTTCGTGCGACGAGGCGGAATCATAATCGGATTCAGCGACGACGGGAATTCCGCAGGCGCGACGGATTAGTCTATTCGTTCAAAAAATTTTTTAGGAGGATTTTCTTATGGCAGACACAGCTCAACAAATCGCAACCCTAATCGAGGGCATGAACTTGACTGACGAACAGATTACGCTTTTGACGCAAAATCTGGCGACACTCAAGGCAAATTCACTGAACGAACTGGACGATGCGGTTGCCCGTGCGAAAGAAGGTACACGCTTGACACGTGCAGGGTTTGCGCTCATGGGCAAAGCTATCGCCGGCAAAGAATTGCGCTACACCCGTGTTGCTTTGGGCGACGCAACTGTCGACGGACAAATGATTTTGCCGACCGAAGAAGAGGCTTACGAATTTAACGACTTACTTCATGCCCGCATGAACGTCCCGATGAGCGACGTGCAATTCACGGGCGGCGGCACAGTCATGGTTAAATGTCAAGTTCAAAATGCGAACGTGCCCGACGGTTTTCATATCGCAGAAGTCGGATTGTTCGCGATTGACCCTGACACCGGCGAAGAAGTTCTCTACTGCTATCGCAACACGGGCGTTGCCTCGGATTACATGCCTGCAAGTGGCGGCGCGGTTGTTTGGGACATCACGCTTTCGATTATCACAGTCGTCGACAAAGCCACGAACATCACGGCGGTTATCGACGCGAACTTGGCTTATCTTTCACAAGCTGAATTTACTCAGCACGTCAACAGTTCAAATCCGCACCCTAACATTCCGCAAGTCAGCACCGCTTTGGAAACCGCGCCCGCCGTTTGGACGAACAACGACGACAATCAGCTTCACCCGATGACAATGGAGAATTTGACGCGACAAGTGCTCGGTGGTGACGCGGCTGATATTCCGAAAATGGCTTCGCGCTTGACGCAAAATGAAATCAACGTTGCCAACCTGTACATGCAAATGAAGGCTGAAAACGAACTCGGACTGCACGCGAACTTGATGCTTATTGAAGACTTCGCGGACAATTCTTGCTGTGACTTGTACGAGTGCAAAGTTTTGACGGCGGTCGCGGGCATTAACAACATTCAGCTTGAGAGCGATAAAAACGTTTTGGCGGGCAGTTGGTACACAATCACCGACGGTGCGCAATCCGAATACGTTCAAGTTCGTTCCGTCGTTCGCAACGGCGACGCTTGTGTCATCATTCTCGAAAACAATTTGACGAAAACTTATGATTTGACGCGCACGAAATTTATCCGCTCAAGCGTGCTGATTCGCGGCGGCGTTGCTCAAGGTGCAGGCGATATTCGCGGCTTGAAATTGAATTTCGATACTGTGTGGCAAGGTACGGGCTCGAACGTCGCAAAAGCTATCCCGCTTGAAACGACGCAGAGCAACTCCACTGCCTACACAGTCACCGACGACGGCGCGTTCACCGCAAACGGTTTCTTCACGTTGAGAGCTTGACGTTTTCTCGCTACCGCTATTAAAATTCTCGCGGAGGTGATAGAAATGCGCTTGATTGAACTTCTAATCGGCGGCTTCACGAAAATATTTTTCCCGTACAAAGTTACGCGTCGCTCTTCAAAAACTGTTGCTCAAGCAGTGCGTTCCGATTGGCGGAAAATCGGCAAAGACTTTCGGAAGGTGATTCGCCGTGCCTGATGACGAACGTTCCTTGAGCCGGATAAAGACGCTCGAAACGACAATCACGCAGACTGTTGAATCACCGTATCCGCCCGCAAGTGAACTTGAAGGTTACGAACGGACTTTGCCCGGCGCGGCAGACAGAATTTTTTCGTTGGTTGAAGCCGAAAGTCTTCACCGCCGCGAACTTGAAAAAAAAGCTCTTGAAAAAGAATCACGCGACAGCTTGATTGGTTTTGCGGCGGCGTTCGTCGTGGCAATGACGGCGACAATCGGCGGCGGGTTTCTCGTTTACAGCGACTATCCGATTGCCGGTTCAATTTTCGGGTTGTCGGGCGTTGCCTCGATTGTCGGAGCGTTTTTGAAAACACCAAACAAAACTCAAGATACCAATGACGATTAATAACGCATCGAACTGAATATTGACGCCTTCGGGCATTTTTTATTTGGAGGGACACTCTATGAGTTATGAAATCAGCAGTTACGGCAACGGCGGGCTCGGCGACGTTACGTCAGTTACGACAACAATCAACAGTTATGCACGCGTGACCGGCATTTCATCGACGACGATTACAATCAACTCGACGACACAAATGGACGGCGACGCAACTTTTTCTGCAGGCGCAAAAGTTTTAATTCACGTGAGCGCGTCGACAAGCACAAGTTACAGGACTTATCTCGGACGTTATCTTGTCGCGACAATCACCAACGCAACGTCAACCGCGCTGACTATCGACAAAGACTTCACGCAAATTTTACCCGCATCCGAACTCAACAGATATTACGTTCAGGCGATTGCGATTCCGCAATATAAAAACTTGACGCTGTCATCGGGAACAATCATCACGCCGCCGGTCTTTTCGGCAAGCACGTTCGTGGGCGGCATTGTCGCGCTTATGTGTTCGGAAACGCTCACTTTTGCGGGCGGTCACATTTCTTTGGCGGACAGAGGAATTCCCGTTGCGTCGAAAGCCTTGCGCCCTGTCACAAACTACGACGTTCAGCAAGACACAGCAACTTATGCGGGCTGGGAAAATTCTGCGACGAAAGATTACTTCATGCTCAACGCGGGTGACGGCGCAGCCTTCATTCTTGCGAAAAATATCAACTGTAACAGCGCGTCGCGTATCGGAAATATTTCGACTTACGGCGTGCAATTTTATCGCGGCTCGTCGACTTCAGTCACTTACAACGAAAATGCGCCGTCGGGCGTCACGAACGTTGGCGGCTCAACGATTTTGATTGCGGCTCAAACAATCGCGAACTTCACGCCGCGCATGATTGCAAAATACAGAACTGCAAGCTCCGCCACAGGGCAAGGAATTTGCCGCTGTTACATCGCGTCCGAAACGAAATTGCGTAACGACGAAGGACTTTACGCTTACGACTGCTTGAATTCCGCGTCGCGGTTCCGCAACTTCAACATTAAAAATTTCGGCAACGGCAGTGTCGGCGACGTGACCAATCCGACTGTGCAATTAAATAACTACGCGTCAATCACTGCAATCAGCGGTCGCAAACTCACGTACAAAGGGCAAACAACAGCAGGTCTTTCGCAAATTGGCGCGGGCTCGCTCGTCATGATTCATTACATTCAGAAAACGTCGACATTTAATGAGGGCGTCGGTCGTTTTATTCTTGCAAATGTTTTGAGCGACAACGGAACGGTTTTGACGATTGACGCGGATTTGCCGTTCGATCTGTCAAGTGCGCTCGGTGCTCAAGTCATTTCGATTCCGCAATTCAACAGCTTCAGATTGAGCACGACGAACTCGGCAACTCCGAAATTCGACGGCACGAAGGGCGGCATTTGCGCTATCGCTGTTAAAGGTGTTTGCAATTTGAGCGGCGGGATTATCGACGTGACGAATAAAGGCGGCGGCAACGCTTACGGGCGCAACGGACTTGCGGTTATCGGCAACTCGCAGAACAGTGACAAACTTCCGATTGGTCAAGGTCACGGCTCGGTTTTCATTCTCGCACAAAACTTGACGATGAACACAAGCACGCGAATCGGCAACACTTCAAACGGAGCTTTGGTGCACGGCTACAGGACGCCCGTTTACGGCAATTACGGCGGCTCAGGCGCGTCGGGCGGCACGGGCACATACAACGGCGGTTACGGCAGCAACGGCATTGTCGGTTCGTATTACACAAACTGGTTCACGCATTGCCAAGGCGCACACATCATGATTGTCGCCGACAAAATCACGGGCTTCAATCAAAACGCAATCAGCACGGGTGGCGGTTATGCCGGCTATTGTCCCGCAGGTGCAGGCTACAGCGCAGGAAATCCGTGGCTCGGAAATTATTGTGCCTACAACGGCGGCACTGCGACGGGACATTATTATTACAGTTCGTCGGGTTCGGCAGGCTGGGCGTTCGTCTACTGCAATGAAAGCGTCTCTCAGAACACGGCGGGTACCACTCTCGCGCTTTGATTAATCGGATTTGAAAGGAGTTTCTTTTATGTTGCAATCAAATACAATGCGATTCGGCACCGACGGTTTCATTTTTATGCGGAAGTCGTTGCTCACCGCAAAACAGCCGCTTGATACAACGGGCAACACATCGGTCGAAGGTTTCACCGTCGAAGGTGTTCAACCATCAGGCACAATGCGCCGTTTTGTCTTCAAGGTCGACGATAAACTTTACAAGTTCGCGGGCACGAGCGTCGTCGAGTACACAGGCAAGGGCGAATTTGACGACATTATCGACAACGGGAACACGGCTGAAGAAGTTGCCGCAGTCAAAGACATTCCCGAATGGCTCGACAAAAAGATTTATCCGATTATCGCCTTACGTGCGCCGGGCGACGCGACAATTTTGCCGACAGCGAAGTTGACGCTCAACGTCCGCAATACTGTCGACACTTACGAACAAGTCACCGAAAGCGCGGAAATTGAACTTGCGGCGGCGGGTGGCGATTCACCTCGAATTGTCGACGTTACAAGCGACACAACTTGCACGGGACAAGGTTCCGTCGACATCCAAATCCGCACGAAAGTCGACGATGATTGGTCTGAATACATGCCTATTTCTGCCGCCAAAGACAAAGACGCCAAAATCGTTCAGTTCAAAATTACTTATCGCGTGACATCTTTGGGCGGCACCGACAGCGCGAAAGTCAACACGATTGTTATCCGCAGCACAATGGGAGCCGCCGCCGTCGCGGGCGAAGTTGCCGAACTCTACAGCATTATCACGAATTATGACCACACACTCGGCACTTGCGCAGTTTCAATTCGTCACGACCCGCTTATCGATTCGAGAATTGGCGCGTTCGTCAACTTTATGAAGCCGACCAAAAAGCGGAAACTTTTGCAACTCGGTGTTGCGTCGGGCACGATTGAGCAATTTATTCTCGGCGTTGACGGCGTAAAAGACACGGGCGTTGACCAAAGCACGATTCAACTTTTCGCGAACGGTAAACCACTTTTGGATTTCAGTTACAACACGGAAGTCAGCGAAATTACCGTCAACACGACGGCAGGCGCGGCAATTACCGCAAGTTACGAATACGGGCACGAAAGCGAACAGTGGCGCACGATGGCTTTGGAAGTCGACAAGCAGCCTTATGATGACGGCACATATCTCACGCGCTTTTTCTACACATTGCCTGACGACGAAATTAACAATCAATCGGTCTCAAACGTTCGCATTCAAATTTATCGCCCGACGGGACACGTCACGGCTGAAAGTCTCGGCGTCGCTACCGGCAAAGTTCAGATGTTCGCACTTCAACACGCGGCGAAGGAAGAAACAATCGAATGCAACGCCGAATTCAGCTACGACCCGGATTCGCAAATCATCACGTGCATTGCGCCGAAAGATACCGAAATTGTTTGCTCGTATGATTGGGTGGGCGAAAATCCGACAATTCGTCAATGGACTGCCGGCTGGTCGCCCGCCGTGTAAAGGAGGAATTTTCATGTCGCAATTTTTAGCAACTCCGCTGACGCCCGAACAAATCAAAAAAACTCAGTCGGTTTCGGAAGAAAAACTCCGCGAAGCTCAGGATTCACTGTTCGTTTTTTTAATCAACCGCGTCAACGAACTTGAAACTCAGATCGCAGAACTTGAAACGCCGACAGTCAAGTCAAGCGCACAGGAAAATTAATTACCTTCGATTCGGAGGTTACGCTCATGAAAAAATATTTTCCTTACGACATAACCGGTTCCGTCGCGATTGAAGGCGAAGAACACACGATTGTTCACGGGCAAATTCGACTTGACCACGTCCCGCTCGAAGGTTCAATCGAAGTTCGCGGTTTTCGTGAAGGGCGCAGTATTGCAACGCTCCAGACCAACGAATTTTATTGCAACTACCGTTCTGACACTTTATATCGCGAAGCCAATCGCATTGTTTACTTTTGGACGGGACGCAGCGGGCAAACAGGTTTGAACTCGCACGACACAAGTTTCAACGACACCACGCTTTTGATTAACAACGTTCGTGACAATTTGGCTGTCGAGTTGACGAAACATACAATCGACGTTGCCGCGCACAGCGATATTCGCGACAGCATCACAGCAGAAAATCGCGCACGCACAAACGGCGACGCAAGCTTGCAAAATCAAATTTCTGCAGTCAGCAGTTCGCTTGCAACAGAGACCGAAAATCGAACAGCGGCGGATTCAAATTTACAGGAACAAATCAACGCCGTCAAAAACGGCACCGACGAAGAAGCGATTACTCGGCTCAACGCCGACACAGATTTACAAGACCAAATTTCGGAGACGAACAGAAATTTGACCGCTGAAACTTCCGCACGAACTTCCGCCGACGAAATTTTCACGTCGAATATTTCAGGCTTGAGTTCCGCGCTCTCAACCGAAACAATTAATCGAATCAACGGCGACAACGGGTTGCAAACACAAATCGAAGCATTGACCGTTATTTTCACGGGCGCGACTTCAATTACAGGTGGCTTGAGCGGACTTGTCAACATTCCGTACGGCACGAAACTTGAAAAAATCGACGGGACGTTGTGGTTCGGCATTCGTGCTGTTTGCAAGTCTCGAAGCGCGGCGGCGCATGAATATTTCGCCCGCAACGATGACGGCAACGGACTTGAACGATACCGCTTGTCGCACGCGATAATTAAAACCCTCGGCGGATTCAACGCGAATCCTGACCGCTGGGAAAAAATTTTTGAAAACGAATTGGCGCAAAAATATCGTCGCACCGAACACCAAGATTATTGGCTGTGGAACGACGATTTTTTTAATGCTCCGATTGACGACTTGAAACAAATCGCCGCCCTTGTCGGCGTAAAAGGAGTTTGAGCCATGTATAAAATTATCGACACGAA
Source organism: Selenomonadaceae bacterium (assembly GCA_017479925.1). Taxonomy (GTDB): domain Bacteria; phylum Bacillota; class Negativicutes; order Selenomonadales; family Selenomonadaceae; genus Quinella. Next base: position 8,557 of record JAFVBP010000056.1, read on the forward strand.
AGACGGCGCAGTTATCGGAAGTGCCGAGCGACTGCTTTTTATTCGCAAGAAACCTTCGACGGGTTGTTTTCTCAGCACAACGGCAAAAGACGCACAAGGCATTGCATTTCAAGGCACGCCGTACAATCTGCAAGGACGTGACGGAGTTGGCGCGGAAAAAACTGTGATGGTCGTCGAATTCGACTTGGGTACAATCGCCGACAAAACCGACGAAAACAGCGCGGCTATCGACGAAATCTTAATCAGTATGTTGGAGGCGTGAATCATGTTTGAACGACTGAAAAGACTTTATGACACGGGCAAGCTTGACGAAGCGGCTATCCGAAACGCCGTCACCAAAGGCTGGTTGACCGAAGAACAGGCGAACGAAATCCTCAAACCGCCCGAAAAGCAAAACAACTGAAGTGCCGAAAGGCACTTTTTTTATGCGACGAAAAGAGTTGATAGACATGGAAGTTTTGCAAATCTGCGTAAGTGTTTCGGTTATCGTGGCGACTTTGGGCAGTCTCGCCGTGTTTGCGATTGTCCGACCGCTGAATCAATCGAACAAAGACTTACGCGACATGATTAAAGAATTACGCGGGCTGATTAACGAACTGCGAATTGACATAAAAGCAACCAGCGGGCGTCTCAACCGGCTTGAAGGTGAAGTTCACGAACTTAAATACGGTATGCAAAAGGCGCACGACCGACTTGACGCTTTGCCGAAGGAGGCGGCGGCTCATGAAAGACTGGGACACTGATAAAATCATCGGCGCGGGATTAATCGTTGCGCTGATTTTTTATTTCACGACCGTTTTGATTATCGCCATTGTTCGCGGTGAAATCATGCCTCTGGAAGTGGCGAGCAACATCATCACCGGCTTAATCGGGTACATGGGCAAAACGCTTTTCGACAAAATGAAACACTCGCCCGACGACGAAAAGCCCAAGGATAAAAGTTAATTCTGAAGTTTTCGGCAACTAATTTTGAATTCCACGTCACCAAACGGCTGCAGACGGGCGGCGGCGTTGAATAAAATATTTTTTGGAGGATGATTTTTCATGGCTGATACCTACAACGAAAACGACACGGTAAAACTCGGCGGTCTTAAATCTTTGGCGCAACGCACGAAAACCGAACTCGACAAGCTCGGTAACAAAATCGCTACTGCGTTCAAATCGCTCAGCGTCAGCGGCAACACTGTCAGTTTCTTCGGCACGACCGACGCGACGGGCACGGCTCTTGCGACTTTCGATTTTCCCGAAGAAATTTTCCTCGACCAAGCAGGCACGACGCTCGTTGAAAATTTCGCGTGGAGCGCGGAAACTTATCCCGGTTCGACCAATCCCAATCTCGACGGCAAAACTGTTTTGGTGCTTGCGGTCAAAGGCGACAAGGAAACAAATCCGACCGTCAAATACAGCTTCGTCAACCTTGAAAAGTTGATTGACGCTTACACGGCGGGCGACAATTCCATCGACATCAACGGTTACAGCGTTACCGTCAAAATTTCTCAAACGGCGGGCAACCTGATTTCAGTTGAAAGCGACGGCTTGCATGTCGACATCAGCGGTAAAGCCGACAGAGTTGCGAACGCTACGGGCGGGAACACTGCGGACGTTACCGCAATGATTACGGACGTTTTCGGCGCGTAAGTTGAATTAATTTCAGTTTGGAATGTGGAGTTA
>JAFVBP010000057.1 GCA_017479925.1 Selenomonadaceae bacterium
AAAGTCGTCATGTGCAGTGCAATGGGTCAACAGGCCATGGTCATAGAGGCAATTCAGGCGGGCGCACGCGATTTTATCGTCAAACCCTTCCAAGCAGACCGCGTGTTGGAGGCCGTGCGCAAAGCCGTCGGCTGATGATTGACAAGATAAAAGTTTATCTGCCGATTGCCGTCGCGCTGCTTTGCGTGATTTATTTCGGCATATCCGAGGTCGAAGCTGCGGGCGGGTACCTGGAAGGTTACGAAGAAGCCGACCCGCGCCCAACCGCAGTTTCCTGGTGGTCGACGCTCGCATATATGTTGAGCTTGTTTGCCGTTTTCGGCGTCGTGCTGGTTATGGCGTATTTCACCGCAAGATTTATCGGCGGACGTTTCAACGCGGCGCGACTGTCGGCCTCAGGCGGCAGAGTTCTCGAAAATTTACCGTTGGGACCGAATCGCTCTGTCTGCATCGTTGAAATGGCCGGCAGAGTCTTTTTGTTGGGCGTGACCGAACACAACATAAATCTTTTGGGCGAAGTGACCGACAAAGATTTAATCGAACACCTGCACGCGCAATCTTTAACCGCGGGCGACATGTTTTCGCAGGAATTCGGCACGCTGTCGGGCTTGGTACGAAAAATCCCGCTGTTCAAGAAAAAATCTTAGCGAAAGTGGTTGGCGCAAAGTGGTCAGATTTTTGTTAATCTGCGCGGCTGTCGTGCTTTTTGCGAACTGTGCGGACGCGGCACCGATTATACCCGGCGTGAACGTCGAAGTCGGCACGGCGGAAAATCCCGCACAAGTCGGCTCAACCCTGCAAGTTATTGCGGTTTTGACGTTGGCGACGCTTGCACCGGGCATTTTGATGATGACAACTTCGTTCGTGCGAATCGTCGTGATAATCAGTTTCCTGCGCAACGCTTTGGCGACGCAAAACACCCCGTCGAACCAAATTATAGTTTCGTTGGCACTGTTTTTGACGTTTTACATAATGGCACCGTATTGGTCGCAGGCAAACGACAACGGACTTCAACCGTATTTGGCGGGACAAATTTCGCAGGAAGAGGCGATAACCAACGTTCTCGAACCGATGCGCGAATTCATGTTTCGACAAACACGCGAGGCGGACTTGGCTCTGTTCGTGAATTTATCAGACGCGCCGCGCCCCGAAAGTCAAGAGGACGTGTCAACCTTCGTGCTGATACCCGCGTTTATCATAAGCGAACTGAAAACCGCGTTCCAAATCGGATTCATGATTTACGTGCCGTTTATCGTAATTGACATGATTGTCGCGACGACGCTTATGTCAATGGGCATGATGATGTTGCCGCCCGTCATGATTTCGCTGCCGTTCAAGATATTGCTGTTCGTGATGATTGACGGCTGGCACTTGCTGATTCGGTCGATAATCGTAAGTTTCCGTTAGCGGAGGTGGCTCGATATGTCAGGCGATTTGGTTATTCAGCTCGGTCAAGAAGCGTTGATGGTCGTTTTGATCGTGTCCGCGCCGATGCTCGGTTTGGGACTTGCGGTCGGCTTGGCGGTCAGCATTTTTCAAGCGACAACGTCAATTCAGGAACAAACGCTTGCCTTTATCCCGAAGATTATCGCGGTCTTCGTGGCAATTTTGGTTTTCGGTCCGTGGATGTTGCGAATCATGGTCGAATTTTTTTCGAGCATTTTTATGGAATTGCCGGCGCGAATCAGTTAAATTTTTCGGAGGTGAATTACGTTGCGCTCACCGAAAGACATGGGAATTATTCAGATTGACATAACGAACGCATGTCCGCACACCTGCTCAAATTGTACGCGCTTTTGCGGTCACCACAGAAAGCCGTTTTTTATGGACTTTAACACGTTCAAGCAAGCGGTTGATTCGTTGCAGGATTTTCCGAACATGGTCGGCATTATCGGCGGGGAACCGACGTTGCACCCCGAATTTGAAAAATTTGTCAACTACCTGCGCGACAGTCGTATCGGTGCGAATAAACGTTACAAAATCTTTCGCGAACCCGTCAAAGACATGCTGAAGTACATTTTTACTTGCTTGCAATGCAGCAACGGCAAACTCGGACTTTGGTCGTCGCTCAATGAAGGCTATTACAAGCACTTCGAGGTTATCAATGATTCGTTCCCGACGCAATTTCTCAACGATCACGACAACACCTGCTTGCATCAGGCACTTTTGATGCCGCGCAAAGAGTTGGGCATTCCCGACGACGAGTGGATTAAAAAGCGCGACGCCTGTTGGGTGCAAAACACGTGGTCGGCGACGATTACGCCCAAAGGTGCTTTTTTTTGCGAAGTGGCGGGCGCGTTGGATATGCTTTTCGACGGACCCGGCGGTTGGAAAATTGAGCCGAACTGGTGGAAACGCGACGTCAAAGATTTTTGGGATCAGTTGCCGTGGTGCGAATTGTGTTCGGGTTGTTTGGACGTGCCGCAAAGAATTTCCAACGACGAACGCGACGACATGACACCCGAAATTTTCGAGACGCTCAAACGCATGGGCAGCCCGAAAATCAAGCGCGGCAAGTACGTCGTTCACGACCCGAAAACTTTTGACAAAAGCCGTTATCACACCTTCACGGGCAACAACGATTACATGGCGGCGGCGGGAAATATCCGCACGAGTCAGCGGAACCGCAATTACTATCCGAAAGATTTCGTTCAAGCACCGTTCGCCGTCGTTCGCTCGATTCCCAAAGACAAAAGCGTCAAAGACTGGGTTATTGTCACCGACGACAACGCCCGTGCGCAGGAAATTTACTCCGTGCTGAAAGACATGATTATAAACCCGGGCTGTCTTTTCGTCACGGAAGGCGCGCTTGTCTTCAACGTGCGGGCACATTCGCTCCGTGAATTTTTCGACGCCGCCAAAGAGTTGCCCGAAGATTTTTGGAACTGTTACCCGTCCGACAAAATCACCGAAATTAATATCTGAATCGCAAGGTCGCCGCCGCAGGAGGTCGAAAGTTTGACTGAAATTGACTTGTACGACATTCTTCAAGGGCAAGTGGCGACCTTTTTGCTTGTATTGACGCGCACAAGCGGCATTTTTTTTATCTCGCCGTTTTTCGGCAGCCTCAACGTTTCGCAAAGAATTCGCGGTTGCGCGGCTGTCGTCTTGGCGGTCACGCTGTTTCCCGTCGTCGTCAAAGGAGCCGCGATTCAAGCACCCGACAACGTGCTTTTGTTCGCCTTCACCGTTGCGAAAGAACTTTTTATCGGCTGGCTTATCGGGCTTATCGCTTACATAACGCTTGCGGCAATCAACATGGCGGGCAAAGTCATGGACATGCAGGTCGGTTTCGCCGTCGTCAACATGATGGATCCGACGACAATGCAACAGACGGGGCTTATCGGCACGTTTCTTTACAACCTGTCGATAATTTATTTTTTGCTGACGAACGGGCACCACGTGATACTTTCCGCGCTGACGGAAAGTTTTAACATTATCCCGCTCAACGCAATGGTTTGGAACGAATCACTGCCGCAACTCATTAACGACATGGTCGCGGGCATTTTCCTTAACGGCATGAAAATCGCAATGCCCGTGACGTTCGCGATACTTTTGACCAACGTCGGCTTGGGTATTCTCGCCCGAACAATGCCGCAGATGAATATTTTCGTCGTCGGCATACCAATGCAGTTGATGATTGGCACCACGATGATTTCGATGATTCTGCCGTTTTACATTCTGTTTCTGGACGTGATCTTCAATGAAATGTACGCGACAATATCAATCGCGCTCAAGTCTCTTGCGCCCTGAAGATTCGGACGAGTTCAAGCCGTTTGTATTCGATCTGCAACGTTTCGCGGACGACGACAAGACCGAAGAGCCGACGGCAAAAAAGCGTTCCGACGCCCGCAAAAAAGGTCAAGTCGCACGCAGTCAAGAACTCAACGCCGCGTTTGTGTTGCTTATCGGCTTCCTGACGCTTCGGGTTTTGTGGGAATACATTTACGACAATATCGCGCAATATACGATTTACATTTATTCGCATCTGGCGCAATCGGTCACGATTGAAGGTCTCATGGAACTTTTCATCGGAATTATGATTGTTTTGGTGAAAACCGTCATGCCAATCATGTTCGCGATTTTGGCTATCGGGCTTGCGGTAAACCTGTATCAAGTCGGCTTCATGATTACGACGGAGCAACTCGAATTCAATCTCGACAAGCTCAATCCGATAAACGGCTTCGGGCGATTCTTTTCAAAACGTGCGCTGGTGGAGCTGTTCAAGTCGATTTTCAAAATCATCGTTATCGGCTATTTTCTGTACCTGTACCTGAAAGATCAAATTCCGCTGTTGCCGCAATTTCTGTTTTTTGACTTGCCGCAGTCTTTGGCGACGGCAGCGGACATAATTTTTACGATGGCATTTCAAGTTATCGGCGTGATTATGCTTATGGCGGCGGCCGATTACGCTTACCAAAAGTGGCAGATGACGCAAGACTTGAAGATGAGCAAGCAGGAAGTCAAAGACGAGTACAAGCAGACCGAAGGCGACCCGCAAATTAAAGGCAAAATTCGACAGAAACAGCGGCAAATGGCAATGCAACGCATGATGAGCGAAGTGCCCAAAGCCGACGTTATCGTCACGAACCCGACGCATTTGGCGATTGCGCTCCGTTACAGCAAAGGCATGGTTGCGCCGCTTGTCGTCGCCAAAGGTCAAGACATCGTCGCCGAACGAATCAAACAAATTGCCCGCGAACATCACATCATGATTGTCGAGAACAAAGCCGTCGCCCGTGCGCTGTATCAAGCCGTTGAAGTCGGCGGAGTCGTTCCCGCCGAACTGTATCAAGCCGTCGCGGAGATTTTGGCTTACGTCTATCGAATCAAACATCGTCGCGCCGCGTAAACTGCAATTTGAAATTGTTTCGGCAGCGAAGTTGCCGCTGTCTCAACTGTCATACAAAAATTTTTCCAAGGAGGCGTTTGTTATGAAGTGTGCAAAATTTTTCCTGCCGATTGTCTTGGCGTGGACAATTATTTTCGCGCCCGCGCAGGTTTCGGCGGAAGTCACGACCGTTATTCTCGTGCGGCACGGACAAACCACTTACAACGCTCAGGGACGTCTGCAAGGTTTTCTTGACATCCCGCTCAGCGACAACGGACTTGCGCAGGCGAAACTTTTGGCAAAAAGCTTGAAAGACTACCCGATTGACGTTTTCATTGCAAGCCCGTTGGAGCGCGCTTACGTCACGACCGAATTCGCCGCCAAAGCGCAGGGCAAAAGCATTGCGTACACCGACGAACGCTTACGCGAAATCAATTACGGCGACTTGGCCGGTCTCACCGTCGAAGAACGCAAGGCTCGCTTCCCGATAGAATACGACCTTTGGAAAAATCGTCCGTGGCTGGTCAAGTTCCCCAACGGCGAAACTCTGCGCGATTTGGAATATCGTTCGCGTAACGCACTTGAAGACGCCGTTGCCAAATATCCCGGCAAGACGATTTTTATCGGCACGCACAGCCGCGTAAACATGGTTCTCATCTGCAGTGTTTTGGGAATCGACTTGGAACATTTTTGGCAAATCGACAGCGACAACACTTCCGTCAACGTCCTTCAATATGAAGACGGCGTTTGGACTGCCGTGCTGATAAATTCCGTTGCGCACCTCGGCAAGCTGACCATGTGAACTGCGCTCGCCCGCTCGAACATAAAACTTAAGGAGTAGTCAAATGGCCGCACCCGACGAAGTTTTAACAGGCGAATCTTCCGTAATAGGTTCGTTTATCCAACGCTACAGCGACGTTATCATTGCGGTGACGCTCGTCATGATCGTCATCATGATGATTATTCCGTTGCCGACCGCGCTTTTGGACTTGCTCATCTGCCTGAACATCACAATCGCCTTGGTTGTCATCATGAGCGCGATTTACAACGAGGAGGCACTCGACTTGTCGGTCTTCCCGTCGCTTTTGTTGGTGACAACGTTATTTCGTTTGGCGTTGAACATTTCGTCGACGCGGCTGATTTTGATTAACGGTTACGCGGGCGAAGTCATTACGGCTTTCGGACAATTCGTCGTCGGCGGCAACCCCGTCGTCGGCTTCATCATGTTTATAATTTTGGTTATCATCAACTTTATCGTCATAACGAAAGGCTCCGAACGCGTCGCGGAAGTTTCGGCGCGTTTTACTTTGGACGCAATGCCCGGCAAGCAGATGGCCATTGACGCGGACTTGAACCAAGGCGCGATTACTGACGAAGAAGCCGCCGTGCGACGCTCGAAAATTCAGCGCGAAGCCGATTTCTTCGGTGCCATGGACGGTGCCTCGAAGTTCGTCAAGGGCGACGCCATTGCCGCGATTATCATCATGCTGATTAACATCGGCGGCGGTTTCATTATCGGCATGGCGCAAAAAGACATGGACGCCGCGACCGCGTTGCAAACGTACACGCTTTTGACCGTCGGCGAAGGTTTGGTGAGCCAAATTCCCGCGCTGTTGATTTCCACGGCAACGGGTATTATCGTCACACGCGCCGCCTCCGAAGGCAACCTCGGCAACGACATCGTCAAGCAGCTGTTCAACAACGAAAGAATTTTCTTCATCAACGCGGGCGTCCTTACAATGCTGTCAATCGTGCCCGGTCTGCCGGGAATTCCGTTCGCGTCGCTGGCGGTTATCTGCGCGTTTATCGGTTACAGCCTGCACAAGAAAACCGTCGTCACCGAAGAAGTTCAGGAAGAACAAGCTCAAGTCAAAGAGAAAGCCGAAGCCACGCGTCCCGAAAACATCATTTCGCTGTTGCAGGTTGACCCTATGGAACTCGAAATCGGTTATTCGCTGATACCGCTCGTCGACACGGGACAGGGCGGCGATTTGCTCGACCGAATCGTCATGATTCGCCGACAATGCGCGCTTGAACTCGGTCTCGTCGTGCCGACAATCCGTATCCGCGACAACATCCAAATCAAGCCGAACGCGTACATCATCAAGCTCAAAGGCATGGAAATTGCTCGCGGCGAATTGATGCTTGACCACTTTTTGGCAATGAACTCCGGCACGGTTTTTGAAGAAATTCCCGGCATTGAAACCGTCGAACCCGCATTCGGGCTACCCGCGCTGTGGATACCCGAATCCGAACGTGAGCAAGCCGAACTCAACGGTTACACGGTCGTCGACGCCGTTTCGGTTTTGGCGACGCATTTGACCGAAGTCATCAAGCAACACGCGGCAGAAATTCTCGGTCGTCAGGAAACTCAAAATCTTATCGACAACCTTGCCAAGACGCATCAATCGTTGGTCGACGAAGTTGTCCCCGAACTTTTGGGCATCGGCGAAATTCAAAAAGTTTTGGCGAACCTGCTCAACGAACGCATTTCGATTCGCGACATGGCGACAATCATGGAAGTACTTGCCGATTACGCCCGCGCCACGAAGGACACCGAAATTTTGACCGAATACGTTCGCCACGCAATGGGTCGGCAAATTACTCAGCAGGTCGTGCAAGGCAACATTCTGCCGTGCGTCACACTTGACCCCGCGCTCGAAAATCGAATTGTCGGCAGCATTCAACGCACGGATCACGGCTCGTATGTCAGCCTTGACCCCGATTCAATGCGGCGGATGATTTCGTCGTTGACTGCCGAAGTCGACAAGCTCGCCAATCAAGGTTACCCCGCAGTTATTTTGACAAGTCCCGCCGTGCGACTGTATTTCCGCAAGCTCGTCGAACGCTCGGTGCAAGGGCTGATTATCGTTTCGCACGCGGAAATTGACCAGTCCGTCGAAATTCAAATACTCGGCGTCGTGCGAATTTAAATCGGCGCGAAAAAAGTCGCTTTAAAAGCGACGGAACAATTTGGTTGACCGATTCGCCTCAAAAGCGTTATCGTCGTACGAAAAAAATTTCCCCGTCAATGCGGCGGGGATTTTTTGTTGCCGAAAACGTCACGGTGAGGGATTTTTTCATACCAATGCGGCGTTTTCAAGATGATTTTCTTCAAGATAACGTTGATGACGCGCTTTCATTATCTCCAACGCCTTGCTCGCAACTTTCATGTCTTGACGGTTGAAAATTCCTTCGTCACCTTCGGCAGGATACCAACCGGGCTGGTCAACGACAATTTTTTGCTCTTTGTAAGAGTATTCGACGGGTCGAACGTCGCGGTGAAGGATTTCGCCCGTTTCGGGATGAATTTTTGTCATAAGATCACCTCCGAACGCAGTTTAACGAAAAAATTTCCCGTCGAAAAACTCGGCGGGGATTTTTTGTTGCCGAAAACGTTATAGACAGTGACAACGTCGCGGTATGGCGATAACGTTGAAAAGTTGAAGGACCGGTCAAATTGTTCTCCCGCTTTTAAAGCGGGTCGGCGACAACTTTGTTGCGACCCGTTTGCTTTGCGCGGTAAAGTCGTTCGTCGGCGATTTTAACGTTGTCTTCAATCGATAACGCCGCCGAAATTTCCGAACAGCCGAAACTCATCGTAATTTTGAGCGCGTCGCCGTCGAAATTGCAAACCGAATTCATGACCGTCGAGCGAATCCGTTCGGCAACGATTTTCGCGTCGTCAATCGTCGCGTTCGCCAAAATCAAAATGAACTCTTCACCGCCCCAACGATAAGCGTCCGAGGAACTTTCACGGCTTGGAAAAGCTGAACGGTTATCCAAATTGGATGCAACGTCACGTTGCTCGCCGCCCCAGCGGTAAGCGTCGTCGAGTTTGTCAATCGAATCGCGCAGAATTTTCGCGACGTGTTTCAAAATCGCGTCACCCGCGTTGTGCCCGAAAGTGTCGTTGACGCGCTTGAAAAAATCAATGTCACACATAATCATTGCAAGCGGCGTGCCTTCGCGCAGAAGTTTTTCGTAACGTGTCGAAAAGTCGTCGTTAAGCCCGAAACGATTTTTCAACCCCGTCAATTTGTCGTGCTGCGAATCCGCGAAGAAAATATCCGACTCCAAAGCCATGCCGCAGATAAAAGCCGCGATCGAAAGGCGTTTCACGTCCGAAATTTCGTCGAAGCCCGTTTCGCTGTCGAGTTTGTTAATGACTTGAAACGCGCCGATAATTTCGCCGCGGCAGTTCGCAACGGGCATAACCAGCACGGATTTCGTGACGTAGCCGGTCATTTTGTCGACAGCCGCGTTGAAATCGGGGTGATTGTACGGGTCATTTGTGACGAGCGTGCGATTTTCGGAAATTGCGCGACCGACGAGACCGGATTTTTCGTCGATAACAATTTGTTCGGAATCCGTCGCGGCAGTCGTCAAAAGTTTGTGATTGTGCCTGTCCCAACGCCAAAAACTTGCTCTGTCGGCACCCGCCAACGTTCGACCAAGCTCCGCGAAAATTTCAAACACGCGCAGATGATTGTTGCGACCGTCACGGTTGAGGCGCATTTCGTCGTAAAGCCGCTCCATAACCGTAAAAATGTTGTCGAGAATTTGTTCAGCCGAATTCATGTGTGACCTCCGTCAAATAAAAATTTCGTCGCCGACTTTGGCGAACGTGACATTTTCGTTGCGTGCGGCAAAAAATTTTTCCAGCGCGGCAAGTTCGTCGTCCGTGCGATTGGGCGCGTGGTGCACGAACAAAAGTTTTTTCGCGTGAGCGGCGGCGGCAACCTTCAAGCCTTCGTCGGGCGTCGAGTGACCGAAACCGCGAAATTTTTCGTATTCGTCCGCGGTATATTGCGCGTCGTAAAGCAACAAGTCACAGCCGCGGGCGAAATCCGCAAGTTTTTTGCAACCGTCGGGTGAGTGCTCAAAATCCGTCGCGTAAACCAAAGATCTGCCGCGATACGTCAACCGAAAAATTGTCGAACCTTGCGGGTGCGTGCCGTCGCTCCACTGAACGTCAACTTCGCCGATTTTGAAATTGTCGGGCGGCAAGTCGTGAAAATTTACGTTCGCGGGATATTCACAAATTTTCAGCGGCCAAAACGGCGGCGAAATCAATCGGTCAAGCGCGTCCTTCGGCTTCAAGCCTGAACGTTCCTGCGCGAAAATGTCAATCGGGCGATTTTTTTGTCCCAACGCGACGAAAAACGGCAAGCCGATGATGTGGTCAAGGTGCATGTGCGTCAACAGGATTGTGATTCGCGTCGACGGTTGCGGAACGGCTTGGACAATGCCCGAACCCGCGTCGAGGTAAATTTCTTCGTCGCCCGCCGAAATTTTGTAACACGACGTCGAACCGCCGTAACGCACGAAATTTTTGCCGTCAATCGGCACGGAACCGCGCGAACCAAGCACGGTTAAGCTGAAATTGTTCAAAATTTAAACCCCCTTGTCGTTTAACGAATTCAAAACCAAAACTTCAAAATCGGGCGATTTTCCTTTGAGTTTGATTGAATTTCCGAGCGAAGTAACGTCCGCGCAGTCGCCGAGCATGTCAGCAACCGCCCGCGAAATCAAAATCGTGCCGCCGCGAGCATTTGCCTCAAGTCGCGCCGCAGTGTTGACCGTGTCGCCAATGGCGGTGTAATCCATGCGAAAAGGCGTGCCGATGTTGCCGACGACCGCGCTGCCCCAGTTGATGCCGATGCCGAAAGAAATTTTTCGACCGTAGCGCGACATTAACTCCTTGCCGAGCAATTCGGAACCGGCAATCATGTCGAGCGCGGCTCTGCAGGCAAGCAAAACGGGCTTTTCCTGCGGAACGGGCGCGTTCCAAAAAGCCATTGTGCAATCGC
>JAFVBP010000058.1 GCA_017479925.1 Selenomonadaceae bacterium
CACGATACAGGATGTATCGTAGCGGGCGCAGTTTCTTTTGGTTACTTTTCTTTGCTGCCAAAGAAAAGTAACACGACCCGTCGAACTTGCCAACACGGTCACCGAACTTTTGACGAAATAACAACGTCAACGAAACTTCGGCCGTCATGGATGACGGCCGCCGTCGCCCGTCGCACGATACAGGATGTATCGTAGCGGGCGCAGTTTCTTTTGGTTACTTTTCTTTGCTGCCAAAGAAAAGTAACACGACCCGTCGAACTTGCCAACACCGTCACCGAGCTTTTGACGAAATAACAACGTCAACGTCAACCGCGCCGACAAAAGACAGTTGCATTTCCACAACGAAATATGTAAAATTCCCCCTGCGGTGAGCAGAGGGATTTTTTGTTTCGAGGTGGTATCCATGAGAAAAATCTTGTCCATTGCGTTGGTCGGAGCGAGCTTCTTGCTTGCGGGTTGCGGCGGCGAAAAAACGTCGCGTGCACCCGCGCCCGTCGAAAGAGCTGCCGAGGCCTCCAATTCCGTTCCCCGCGAAGTCCGCGAACACGTCAGGCCGATTGCCGATTGGTCGGGCGTTGCGGACAAGATTAGCGCGTTGCCCGGCGTGGGGGCTACGCGTGCCGAATTCGAGCAGAATCACACGCAAACGGACGCCGACAGTGTCGCCAATGTCACCTACGACGACGAAGCTTTAATCGTGCAGTTCCTTGACGAGCGCGGCGACGAAACCGAGTCAAAGACAGCCCGCGCCTCTTCGGTCACGGTTTGGGACGCGCAAGGAAGAAATTTCGAGCTGTCCGACATCGACAGGCTGATTCCGAGCGACGCAACCGATTTGGAATACGAAGACGTTCACACCGACGACACCAAGCTTGTCAAAACCGTTCACGGAACCAGCGCGACGTTGGCGAAACTTTTCCCGACGAGCAAAGGCGTTTTCGGCGGCAGTTTCGTTTGGGACAAGTCCGCGAACAAATTTGTCAGCGGCACAATGGCGGTTATCTTTCCGTCGCCCGACGAATAATCGGTGTCCACAAAAAAATTTCCCCGTCACCAACGACGGGGATTTTTTTAATGCGTAATGCGCAATGCTTAATGCGTAATGACAACGTTGCGCGAACTTCACACTGTTACGAAGTTTTGAGTTGCCGACAGTTGCCGTTTTCCGGCCGTCATGGATGACGGCCGCCGTTCGCGCACGATACAGGATGTATCGTAGCGAACACGAGCGGCACGTGGTACCTGCAACATTTGACAACGAATGACCAAACGCTTGACTTGCGAACGGGCATGAGGTACCGACGACATTTCGGCAACGAGGCAGTCAAACAAATTGTTCCCCCGCTTTTAAAGCGGGTCTTTTGCGCCGAAAGAAAGTAACATTCAACTCACACGGCGACCAAACTTTGACTTGCGGCATCTGCGACGTAACTGTTGCCGTTGCGGCGGAAGGTGAAGCCCGCGCCTTGAACGTTGAGCGTGCCGCCGTCCGTGAAAGTAATCGTCGCACCCGCCTCCGTCACGACAACGCCCGCGAATTGCTCATCCGCCACGTTGACAAGATTGACCGTGTCCAAAGCGTTCGCGTTGAGCACGTTGACGACGCCGCTGCCCGGTGTGTAAAAGAATTCGTCAGCACCCGCGCCGCCGATTAAAGTGTCGACGCCGCCGAAATTGCCCCACATTGCCGAACCGCCGTCGCCCGCGATAATCATGTTGTCGCCGAACGCGCCGCCGACGAGAATTTCTTTGCCCGCGTAATTCGAGCCGTCAATCGTGCCCGCCGTCGACGAATAGTAGCCGTAGCCCAAAAGATTTCCGCTGATGTCGGTGACGGTTATCAGCCGGTCTTGCGAATTGGCAACCGTCACCGAGCCGCTTGACGTATTGAGCGAGAATTCGCCGAACAAATTCACGCCCGTGACCGTGCCGTTGATTTTGATTAAATCTTCGCCGCCGTAATTGGTGACAACGTCCGCGCCCGTGCCGTCGACGTAAACAAATTCGTCGTGACCGGTGCCGCCGATAAGCGTGTCATTGACGGTGTCCGCGCCGCCGCAAAGTGTCGAGCCGCCGTTGCCCGCGAAGATGATGTCCGCGCCTTTGTCGGAGCCGTTGATAATTTCGGTCTTCGTCAAGCTGTTGCCGTAGATAACTTCGGCTTCGGTCGGCGAATAAACGTAAGTCGTCGCGTTGCCCGCGGTGTCGGCAACGGCGATAATTTTGTCTTTGCAGTTCTGAACGAGCAACATGCCCGTCGACGAACTCACCGCCAAAGTGTAACCGTCGAAACTGAAACCGCTGTAATCCGTCGAGTAACGGATTTTCGCGCCCGTCGTTTCGCCTGCGGTAACCGAAGCGTCAGCGGCAACGGATGATGTCCCGTCGTTGATTGTGACGCCTTCGTAATCGGAAATGACGCCGAGTCCGCCGAGGTAAATGTAATCGTCGCTGCCGTCAACCTTGCCGACGGTCGTGCCGCCCGAAATGCTTTCGTTGACGACGACGGTCGTTGAAGTTGAGCTTGAGCCGCCGCTTGACGCCGTGACGGGATTCGATTGCACGCCGTCGATAAACGTCAGTTGAGTGCCGCTTAAAGCCGCGCCGTTAATCGTTGCCGTGCGAGTGGTGTCGCCGTTTTCGACGACGACGGTCGATTTCGCAGGCGTGGACGTGTCGCCCGACAACGTGATTGTGCCGACGGTATTCAAGGCGACGTTGTCCGAATAGCCCGCGCCGATACCGAGACCGTTGACGACGCTTGTGGCGGTGACGTTGGCATCTCCGCCGATTGAAATGTTGCCCGCCGAATTGACGCCGTTGTATCGCGAATAACCGCTGCCGATACCCGCGCCGTATTGAGCCGACGTGGCGACGACGTTGGCAGAACCGTCAATCGTGATGTTGCCCGCCGAACTTTCGTTGCCGAAGGTCGAACCTGAACCGATACCCGCGCCGTAGCCCGTCGACGAAGCGTTGACCATTGCCGTGCCGCCGATTGAAATATCCGCAACTTTGCCGTCGAAGCCTGAGCCGATACCTGCGCCGTCTTCGCTTGTGGCAGTGACGCCGCCGCCCGTTATCGCGATTGACGAAGCGTTGTCAAGTGCAGACGTGCCTGCGCCCGTGCCGATACCCGCGCCGAGTTTCGACGTTGCGTTGACCGTGCCGCCCGTTATCGAAACGTTGCCGATTGTCGAGGCAAAACCCGATCCGACAGCCGCGCCGTAGTTAGCCGAAGCATTAATCGTGCCGTTTGAAATCGTCAACGTTGATGCGGATTTTTCGCCGTAATCGGTGCCAATCGCCGCGCCGTAGCCCGTCGACGAAGTCGTCAACGAACCTGTACCGTCAATCGTCACGGAGCCGCTGCCGACATTGACAGCCGCCGAATAGAAATTGCCCGTCGAAAGATTGTTTTCGCCCGTGAGCGTCAACGTGCCGCCGCCCGAACCGAATTTGAGCGCGCTGACGTTGGGATTGTTAATCGACACGGCGTTAATCGTCAAAGCCGCCGCGTTCGTACTCGTGAGAATCTGCGCGTCGGTCATTTCGCCCGCACTTGAGCCGTCGAGCGTGACGGGGTCGCCCGTCGAGACGTAAATCGTGCCCGCGTAGCCGCTTTCGATTGAATACGCGCCGCCCGCCGAAAGTGTGACGTTGCCGCTTGCAATGACGCGGGAAGTTTCGTCGCCGTCGTCGAGCGTCATGTCGCTGAAGTCAACATCTTCGTCGTCGGCGAAACGTTGTATGTCGAAAAGCAATGCGTAATGCGTAATGAACAATTCAAATCTTCCATGAGTTCACCTCCTTTGGCAGATGTCGGGCGTCAAGAGTAACGCAACGATTGTCGCCTCTGACACCCGGCACCTTAAAACGTCTGGTCACGCGAAGAAATTTTTTCCATGACGTAAACAACGAAATCGTCAACCTTCATGTCGACGGCGTCTTTCGTGCCGTACTTGCGAATCGGCAACACGCCCGATTGAATTTCCTTGTCGCCGATGACAATCGTGTACGGCGTCTTGCTGACTTGACTGTCGCGAATTTTTTTGCCGATTTTCTCGTTGCGGTCGTCAACTTCGACGCGCAGATTCAAATCGAAGAATTTCTTGTTGAGTTCGTGCGCGAAGTCGGCGTGCGCGTCCGTCACGGGCAAAAGTTTTATCTGCACGGGAGCCAGCCACACGGGGAACGCGCCCGCGTAGTTTTCAATCAAAATGCCGATGAAGCGTTCGATTGAGCCGTAAACGACGCGGTGAACCATAATCGGGCGGTGCTTTTCGCCGTCTTCGCCGATATAGTTCATGTCGAATTTTTCGGGGAGCAACATGTCAAGCTGAATCGTGCCGCACTGCCAAGTTCTGCCGATTGAGTCTTTCAGGTGGAAGTCAATCTTCGGACCGTAAAACGCACCGTCGCCCTCGTTGATGACGAAATTAAGTCCGCGGTGTTCCAAAGCTTTGCGGAGCGCGTCGGTCGCAAGTTCCCAAGTCGCGTCGTCGCCCATGGAATTTTCGGGTCGCGTCGACAGTTCGGCTTGATAGGTCAGCCCGAAAGTTTTGTAAACTTCGTCGAACAGGTCAATCGTCCGCTGAATTTCCGGCTCAATCTGTTCGGGCGTCATGAAGATGTGCGCGTCGTCCTGCGTGAAGTTGCGCACGCGGAACAAGCCGTGAAGCACGCCGCTTTTTTCGTGACGGTGAACAAGTCCCAATTCGCCCAAACGCAACGGCAAATCGCGGTAGCTGTGCACGTGCGTGTTGTAAACCAAAATTCCGCCGGGGCAGTTCATCGGCTTGACGGCGTAGTCTTCCTCGTCGATTTTGGTGAAGTACATGTTTTCCTTGTAGTGATCCCAGTGACCGGAAGTTTCCCACAGCTTGCGGTTGAGGATAATCGGCGTCTTGATTTCGTGATAACCGTAGCGGCGGTGAACTTCGCGCCAATAGTCAATCAACTCGTTGCGAATCACCATGCCGTTCGGGTGGAAAAACGGGAAGCCGGGACCTTCGTCGTGCAAGCTGAACAAGTCAAGCTCTTTGCCGAGTTTGCGGTGGTCGCGCCGTGCCGCCTCTTCGAGCATGTGCAGGTAATCTTTGAGTTCGTCTTTGGATTCAAAAGCCGTGCCGTAGATGCGCTGCAACATTTTGTTATGTTCGTCGCCGCGCCAATAAGCACCCGCGATTGACATGAGTTTGAACGCTTTGACTTTGCCCGTCGATTCGACATGCGGTCCCGCACAAAGGTCGGTGAAGTCGCCCTGCGTGAACAGCGAAATTTCCGCGTCGTCGGGCAGTGCTTCGATGAGTTCGACTTTGTACGTTTCGCCTTCGTCGGCAAATTTTTTGAGCGCGTCGGCACGGTTGAGCGTCGAGCGTTCGAGCTTGAGATTTTGCTTGACGATTGACTTCATTTCGCGTTCGATGTCGGCAAGGTCTTCGTCGGTGATTTTTTTGTCCGTGTCGATGTCGTAGTAAAAACCCGTTTCAATCGCGGGACCGATAGCCAACTTGACTTGCTTGCCGTCCGCGCCGCCGTAGAGGTGTTTGATCGCTTGCGCCATGATATGTGACGCGGTGTGTCGCAGGGCGTGCAGAGCCTGAGCGCCGTCGACTTCCGCCAAGCTGCCGTCTTTGGTGATGATTGTAGTCATTTGAATTAGCCTCCTTTGGTTGCCGATTAATTCTGCCAACGTGAAGAAATTCCTGCCGTCAACGGCGACGGTAGTTCAGTCGCCGACAGAAACGATAATTCGGCTGCCAACGGTAATTGTAATTCGGCTGTCAACAGCAACGATGTTTTCGGCCGACATGGATGTCGGCCGCACGCCGCGTATGATACAGGATGTATCATGCGGCGCAGATGACTCTCGGTTTTCGACAACGTGCGGATAGCCACACCGTCGCCCGCCGCGTAGGCGCGAGTTTCTTTGGTTACTTTCTTTGCTCGGTCAAAGAAAGTAACATTCAACAACGCCCGTCGTGCGAAACGACAAAAATCACCGCGTTACCGACCGCAACGATAAGTTTCGCCCGTCATGCAAAACAACAAAAAATCAACTACGTTCGGCGAGGTGAAAAATTTCGGCGCGGCGTTGACAGTCAAAATAACGTGCGCTAATATTCCGATAGTCAACAATAATCACGACGACGACTCGAGGAGGTTGAGACAAGACAACTTTTCGCAAGCATCACCCAAAAAATTTTTTTTACAGGAGGTCAACTTTGTATGAGCAATGACAAAAATGCGTCCGCCGAGCTGGATTTGCAAGCACTTATCCGCCGTGCAGAGGCGCAAGAAAACTTCCCCGAAGTGTCACTCGACGAATTCACGCCGCCGACTTACGAGGAGTGGAAACAAGCGTGTATCGCGCTTTTGAAAGGCGCACCGTTCGAGAAAAAACTTTTCACCAAAACTTACGAAGGCATCACGTTCAGCCCGATGTATTTTCACGCGGACACGGAGCCGATTCAGCCGGCGAAGTCTTTCCCCGGCATGGGCGATTACCTGCGCGGCGTCAACCCGAACGGTTACGTCAACGCGCCGTGGAAAATCGCTCAGGCGTGCGACGAAACTCTTCCCGAAGAAAACAACGAACTGCTCAAACACGAGATCGACAAAGGTTCAACGGTTTACAACGTCAAGGTTGACTGCGCGACCCGCAAAGCCGTCGACGCCCGCAAATGTCAACATATCGGCAAACGCGGCTGCAGTGTGACGACTTTGGGCGACGTGCAAACTTTGCTTGACGGTCTTAAACTCGACCAATATCCGCTGTACGTCTACGCGGGCGAATCGGCGTTGCCCCTGCTTGCGCTGATTGTCGCGGCTGTCAAGAAACAAGGCGGCGACGTTGCCAAACTCCAAGGCGTCATCGGCGCGAACCCGATTGCCGAATACGTCGGTAACGGCACGCTCAATCAATCGCTCGACAAACTCTATGACGAGGCGGCTGCCGTCGCGAAATGGGCGATTAAAAACGCTCCCGCAGTCAA
>JAFVBP010000059.1 GCA_017479925.1 Selenomonadaceae bacterium
CTTGCAACCTTCGAGTACAAAGACAACATAGTACCGGTTTATCAGCGCGACCAATATTTGACGCGGGAAGATTACGCACGGGGCAATTACAAGCGTTTTCACCTGTGTTTCTGTCAAGCTCTGCGCGACGCCCGAAAATCAAAACCGTTACGAATCGCGTTACGTCATGACTTTCGACACGAGCGTAAACTTTTTGGTGAATCTTTTCTTGCTCAACGGCGAGAAGCGCGAACAAAATGTTTATCGGCGGCTGAAAGTTTGTCAACACTGCCTGCGCAAACTCAACTGGAAAAATTTTCGCAAGTACTGCGGTGCCGGTCAAATGACTTTCAGAGGCGGCAATCGGCAGATACGTCAACGAATCGTCGACGAATTCGACATTGCGGAATTCATGTTGACCGCCAAAGAAAATCGCGACGACTTCCCGACGTTGAACTGTGCAAGCGTTCCGCCCGTGAAAAAATACGTCTTGGATCCGAAAGTTAAAGACGCGCTTAAGCGCAACGTCAACTTCACCTGCGAAATTTGCCGTCGACAATTCCCGCCCGACGAGCTGGAAATTCATCACGTCAACCACAACCGGGGCGTTTTGAGCGACATTTCTTCGGCGAACGGTGACATTTCCGCCGCAAATAAATTTCGTCGACAGGCAATCGAAGCCTATCGACCGCTTTCGGCGAACGACCTTGACGCGCTGTTCGAGTTGGCGAATTTGTATTTGAACTTCAATCTGACCGAAGCGCGAAGACTTTTCGGGCAATACGTTTCACGAGCGTCAAACGGCGGCGTTCGCGAACTGATTCGCGTCGCGCTCATTTACGCCAAAGGTTTGGGCACCGTCAAAAATTTGACCGAGGCACGAAAATTTTTCGAGGCGGCACGTCAACGAGGTAAGCCCGAAGATTTCATCTGCCGCGAATTTATCGAGCTGTGCCGAACTTTGGGCTTGACCGACGAAGCGCAACGCCTTCACGGGCAGATGACGGAAATTTTCGAGGCGGCTCAACGCGAACGTCCGAACGACGCACAGGCGCGTTACGAGTTGGGCAAACTTTACGGCAACAGGCATTTCATTTCGGATGTCGACGAAAATTTGACGCGACAACTTTTCACTGACGCGGACAAAATTTTGTTGCCGACAAGCGAACGATACGAAAGAATTCAACGAACTTTTCACGCAGTCAAGCAAGGCGATTGGCAGTTGGTTGACAAGCTGAAACAATCTGCGCGTGCGGGCGACATTGAAGCTCAAGCGACGTTGGAACTTTTGTATGCCGACGCCGACGAGGGCAAAAATCATCAAGGCGTGATTGTCCTGCGCGAAGGAATCACGAAAATCGCTGCCAAACAATTCAAAAGCCAAAGTTCGATAACGCACGTCGTCTTCCCCGAAAGTTTGACGGAAATCGGCGACGAGGCGTTCAAAGCTTGCGGGTTGAAAATTCTTGTCTTGCCCGCCGCGTTGAGAAAAATCGGCAAAGTTGCGTTTCAAGACTCCAACAATCCTGTCGTCGACGTGACTTATCATCGGCGAATCAAATGGCGTTTGAAAAAATATTTCGACGGCCGTTGGGACGAAATCAAAAAGACGCGCCTGCCTTGACGCGTCGCAAAATTTCTTTCGACAGCAGACCGATTAACACGCCGACGAAAATTCCGCACAAGCCGAGCGCGGGCAGGTAGTTGACGAGTTTGACGCTGTCCGCAAAAAAAATCGCCGCGACGAGCTGTCCGACGTTGTGGAAAAATCCGCCCGACGCGCTCACTCCTACGACAGAAAATTTCTCCGTGCGTTTGAGCAAAATCATCGCCGACAAACTCATCAGCCCGCCGCTTGCCGAAAAAATCATCGTCGACGGCGAACCCGCGAAAATTCCCGACAAAAAAATTCGCGTCGACAGAATTATCAACGCGTCCGTTTCTTTGAGCAGGTAAAGCGCGGCGACCGTCACGACGTTTGCAAGCCCGAACTTCGCGCCCGGCGGCAAAATCACGGGCGGCAACAAACTTTCGACCGCGAACAAAATCAGCGACAGCGTCACGAAAAGCGCGTTGACCGTCAATCGCCGCAAGTCAATCACCCGCAATCTCGATCAGCAACTTGTGCGGGACGCAGGCAATGACTTCGCCGCCGTGTGAAATCGCGCCCGTTCGCACGCAAATTTTTTCGGGACAATCGGCTTCGACTACAGAAATTTTTCCGCCGCGAACTTCGACGACGTTAAAGCCGCCGTTCGCCGCGACGGTAAAAGTTTCGTCCGCCGACAAATTAATTTCGCGAACAACCGAGCCGTCAACTTTCACGACGGCGATTTTTTTTGCGTGTGAAGTCACGGCAAGCGGCGTCAACGAAAAAATCATCAGCACGGCGACCAAAATCCAATCGTTGCGCGTCACTTGGCGGCCTCCTCGACGGCGCGGGTGACCGTTTCGACGAACTGATTGTAAGAAACCGTCGCGCCCGAAATTGCGTCGACCTTGCTTAAATCCTGCGTTTCGACGAGCTGCGCGGGATAAATTTTAATCGCGTCGACGGCGGCTTGAGCTTTTTGGTAGTCGGCGACGGTTGCGGCGAATTCACCGTAATTGTCGTCTTTGCGCTTGCCGAAAATGTCAAAGCCCGCGAATTCGGCGGCGGTTATTTTTTTGTCGCGAATCGTCAACGTCAAAACGCTCTTGCCGAGTTGTGCGTCAAGCGAACTTTCGACGGTATAAATGCCGTCCTTCGCGTGCGACAAGTTGATTCGGTTGACGTTGACTTTCGGCGGCGAAATTTCGTCGGAGCCGCAAGCCGTCAAAAAAATTCCGACCGCGCAGATTGTCACGAAGAAAATTTTCACGGCAATGCCTCAACTGAACTTGCGGAAATCGAACGTGATGATTTTAATCGACTGCATCGGCTTGCCGTTTTGGTCACGGGCAGGCTTGAACGTCCATTGCACGGCGGCTTTGAGCGCAATTTCGTCGACGAAGTAGCGTCCCGAAGACTGCAAAATTTCCGTTTCGTGAACTTTGCCGTCGGTGCCGATTGTCGCGGCGATTGACACGTAACCTTTGAAACCGAGACCGCTGCCCGCTTCGGGATAAACTTCCTTGATTGTGACGGGCGGCTGTTCCAAACATTGAGCTTCGGCAGGCTGTTCGACTTTCGGCGGCGTGTCAACTTTGGGCTGTTCGTCGACTTTCGGCTGTTCGGTGACGGGCTGTTGAAATCGTTGACGTTCGACGGGCTTGACTTCACGCGGCTGAATTTCTTCGACGGGCGGAACTTGCGGTATCGGCAACTGCGGCACGAATAAATCTTGCGCGCTGAACGGCGACGAACTTTCACGCGTCGACGAACTTTCCTGCACGGGCGTTGACGGCGTTGACGAAATTTCTTCCGCGTCGACAATGACTGCGTCGGAAAGTTCAACGTCAATCCAATCAAATTCGGATGCGACTTCGATTTTCGGGACGGCTTCGGGCTGCCGGTCGACGAGCGAAAATCCCAGTGCCGCCGCGAAATGCAAAGTCACCGCCGCGAAAATTGTCGTCGCCCAACGTGGCGAATAATCCGTCATGGCTTAATCTCCGTCGCGATTGAAACTTTGCGTGCGCCCGATTTTTTCAGCAAGTCAAGCACGGCAACGACGCTTTCGTAACGTGAATTTTTGTCGCCGCGCAGGACGAAAATCGTTTCCGCGTCCGCCGACAAAGCCGCGTGAATTTTTTCGCCGAGCTGTTGACTTGGTGCGCTGTCTTTGTCGAAAAGCACTTCGCCGCTTTCGAGCACGGTTATCGTGACGACGTTCGGGCGCGTTTCTTTGGCGGCACTTGACGCTTGCGGCAGGTTGACGGGCAGGCTGTTCGTCTGCGTCATGTAAAGCGTGCCGAGCATGAAAAACACCAGCAGAAACAGCATGATGTCAATCATCGGGATAATCATTACGAGCGGTTGAGTCCGTTCGCGAAAATCACGGCGTCTCATGAAAGTTGACCTCCAAGTTAAATGCGACGAAATCGTCGGACAGTTGAGCGGCTTGCTTCGCGAAAATGTTTGTATTTCGATTTACCGTTTCGGCTGTCGGCGACGTGACCAACAACCTGTTGACTATTGCCTATTGCCTACAATTCGGCATTGACAGTTGCGCATGACGTTCAAAGCTTCGCGGTGAGCTTCGGGCGTCGTTCCCGCGCAACAACTCGCGTCAATCTGCACGCGCTGTTCGGGATAAAACGCCTTGATCAAAAGTGCGTTCGACACGACACAAATGTCCGTGCACACGCCCGCGAATTCGATGACTTCGTAAGGTTTGATGAGCGACGGCAAGCGCGTCGACCCGAAAGCTTTTTTCTCGACGACGGCTTTTGCGCGCTTGGTGAAACGTTGCAATTCGGGCACAATTTCCCAACCTGCGGTTTTTTTGACGCAGTGCACGACGGGCAAGTTGCGACCTTCCTGCGTGTCCAAATAATTGTCGGCGTGCGTGTCCTGCGTAAAAATCACGTCGACGGCACCTTCGGCCTCGATGTCTTCGAGTTTTTTGACGAGCCGCGGCAACATTTCACGCGCCTCAGGCGTGCCGAGTGCACCGGTGACGAAATCGTTTTGCATGTCAACGACGATTAAAGCTTTTGCCATTTCAAAGACCTCCTGTAAGTTTCATGCCGACCGCGCAGGCTCCGAGACCGGCGACGACGCTTAAGACGACGTTGACAATCGCCGCGAAAATTTGTCCGCCGTGAAGCAAAGCGAGCGTTTCGGCCGAAAATGACGAAAATGTTGTAAAGCCGCCCAAAAATCCTACGGCGACGAAAAGTCTTACCGATTCAAAGCGTCCCGCCAACGCGCCGACTAAAAGTCCCATCAGCAGGCAACCGAAAAAATTTGCCGCCAGCGTGCCGAGCGGAAAGTTGCCGAGCTTGCCCGCAAGAACTGTCGTCAGCAAAAATCTTGACACGGCTCCGAGACCGCCTCCTACGAACACGAGTAATAATTTTGTCATGACGGCTCCTTTCGGCGAACCTGCACGGGGGCTTGTCGAAAAAAAATCCGCGCAGTATAATTCGGCGGTAAATTTTTGCGGAGGTGTTCAACTTATGTGTAAAGAATGCGGCTGCGGCGAAGGCGCGGGCAATACCCGTTTGCAGTTCACCGCCAAAGGTTACACGACCGAAAGCGCGGCGTCCGTCGAAAAAACTTTGCTCGGCTTGCCCGGCGTGCTCTACGTTCACATACACGCGCACGACGGCGAAACGACGATCGATTACAATCCCGAAAAGACGAAGTTGCGCGAGATTCTCAAAGTCTTCGACGCCAACAACGTCGAAGCCGATATTTAGCAGTACCAAGAACGAACTTTTTCGTCCGCGACGGTGGTGGCGCGTCCGTGCCCGCAAAGCAAAACCGTTTCGTCGGGCAACGTGAAAACTTTGTTTTTAATCGTCGCCATCAAGTCGCGTTCGGAGCCGCCCGCCAAATCCGTGCGTCCGTGTCCGCCGAAAAAAATCGTGTCGCCGACAAAGGCCACTGCGTCAAGCGCGCTGTAATAAATCGTGCCGTCGAGCGTGTGACCGGGCGCAATTATCGCCTTGACGCCGAAATTTTCGTTCGCGTCCAAAGTGATGTCGCACTCCTCGTCAAGAATCGTCACGTCGTCGAGAATAATTCCGTCGCCGAAAAATTTTGAGCCGTTGTTAATGGCGTCGTAGGCGTAAAAAGCCCCGCCGCGTCCCATGAACACGGGCACTTTGAGCACGCGACGAATTTCGTTGACGGCACCAATGTGGTCGTAATGCCCGTGCGTCAACAAAATTTTTTCGACGGTGAACTCGTTTTGCTCGGCGATACTCAACAGCTCTTCGGGCTGCGCGCCGGGGTCGATCAAAAATCCGTGGCGCGTCGTGTCGTCGATATAAAAGTAAGCGTTTTCTTCCATAACGTCGAAAATGTCAACTTCGGCACGAAGAATCATTTTATCGGCTCCTTTGGAAAGCAATGCGTAATGCATAATGCGCAATTAATCACGGTGTCGCGAAGAACCTATTTCAGGTTAATCTTCGCGGCAATTTTTTTGAGCAGGTTGATGTCTTGACTTGTCAAAGCGGCGTGACTGTCGGAGGCGTTAATCGCTTCGAGTTTGGCGGAAAGTTTGGCAACGTCGAAACGCAAATCGTCAAGCGTCGACGAAAAGTTTTTCGCAAGGCTCGTGTTGATTCGCACAAGTTCGGCAAGATTTTTCTGCGCATCGTCGACGGAATTTTTCAGCGCGTCGAGAGTCGTCGTGCGTGTCGAAATCGTTTCGACGGATGAACTGATGTTGTCGAGATTTTTGGCGTAAGCGGGATTTTTGAGCACCTGCCCGACAAGTTGCAAAAGTTTCAGCACGGTCTGCAGTGAATGTTTGTTCGCGGCGGAAGTTTCGTTGAGCAATTTGACTTCTTCGGCAAGCGCACCAAAAGATTCGACGACAAGCGCGGTCGAGTCGGAAGTTTTTTCCTGCGCGGCGACGGCGGACAAAAATTTTTCAACCGTGACGTTGAACGCGGCGGAATTTTCTTCCAAACTTGCCAACGTCGAACGAATGCCCTCGGTGTTGCGAGCCAAGTCGGACAGGTTGTCGAGTTCGCCCAATCGCACGCGCATGACTTGCAAATTTTCCTGCACGATTTGCGCCACGTCGTTGACCGAAGACATTGCCGCCGCGTTGACCGACGAAGTTTCGCTGACCTTTCGACGGAGCTGTTGCAGTTGAATTTCGATTCGCTGATGATCTTCTTCGGTCGCCTGAGCAGACTTGACCAACGCCCGACGCAAACTCAACGCCGCGAACAGTGCACCCGCCGCGCCGACGAATAAGCCGATAACGTCGTCGAATTTCAATATCGCGCCCAAACTCACCAGCGCAAAAAACAATGCACCCGCGTAACCGTTTTCGCTGCCGTTCATGACAAAAGCCTCCGCTCAAAAAACTTTCGGCGATTTTAACATTAATTCAACTGCCTTGCAACGCGTCACGGCGCGAAAATTTTTGGCGGCGGTTGACACTGTTTTGACGCTGTGATAAACTTTGCCGCGTTAAGCAGGAGCCCGACGCTTCTCACCCGTTGACCTTCGATGTGTTGACGCGGTTGCAAAATTTTTTTGTGTTGAGAATCGCGGGCGGTTTAATTGCCGCCTTTAATTTTTTTCCACGCGCCCCGGGAGGTGTATTTCTATTAGCAGGGAATCTTTGAGAATCAACGAGGAAATTCGTATTCGCGAGGTTCGTGTGACCGATGCGAACGGCGAACAGCTCGGCGTCATGCTCACCAAGGACGCGCTTAAACTTGCCGAGGACAAACACCTTGATTTGGTCGAAGTCGCGCCAAAAGCAAGGCCGCCCGTTTGCCGCATTATGGACTTCGGGAAATTCCGCTACGAACAGCAAAAGCGCGAAAAAGAAGTTCGCAAAAAGCAAAAGATCATCACGATTAAAGAAGTCAAACTCCGCCCGAACATTGAACAGCACGATTTTGAAGTCAAACTCAAAAACGCTCAACGTTTTATCGAGGAAGGCAACAAAGTCAAGGTTACAATCATGTTCCGCGGGCGTGAGTTGTCGCACCCCGAACTTGGCAGCGAAGTTTTGGGCAAGCTTGCCAAAGCCCTCGAAGAAATCGTGACGGTGGAACGCAACGCCAAACTTGAGGGCAAGAACATGACAATGATTCTCTCTCCTAAGGCACAAAAGGCGCAGAAGTCAAAGAAAACCACAACCACAACAACCACAAAAGGAGGAATCAGCAGTGCCCAAAATCAAAACGCACCGAGCGGCAGCTAAGCGCTTCCACGTCACCGGCAGCGGCGAATTCAAGCGCAACAAAGCATACAAGAGCCACATCCTTGAAAAGAAAACGCGCAAACGCAAGAGAAATCTCCGCAAAGCGACGCTTGCTTCGGCGGCCGATCGCGCACGCGTAAAGAAAATGCTTCCTTACGCCTGAAAAGCAATTAGGAATTAGGAGTTAGGAATTAGGAATTAAAAACCTGACACCTAAAACCTAAAACCTGACACCTATGAACGGAGGAGATTAACTTGCCGAGAGTGAAAACCGGCGTCACAGCGCACAGACGCCATAAAAAAATCCTCAAGCTTGCCAAAGGTTATCGCGGCGCGAGGAGCAAACAATTCAAAAAAGCCAACGAGTCGGTCTTGAAGGCCGGTCAGTACGCACACCGCGACCGTCGCGTCAAGAAACGCGAATTCCGTCGCCTGTGGATTGCCCGTATCAACGCGGCGGCTCGTATCAACGGCATTTCGTACAGCAAACTTATCTGCGGCTTGACCAAGGCGGGTGTCGCCGTCGACCGCAAAATGATGGCCGAACTTGCCGTGTCCGACGCGCAGGCTTTTGCTCAGCTTGTCGCCGTCGCCAAAGAAAACGCTTGACAAAATTAATCCCCCGACAGTCGGTTGACCGTCGAGGGATTTTTTGTTGCCGTGAACGTGTCAGTTGCCCGTCAATCTGTTCGCGCAGGACGTGAATTCCGACAGAATTTTTTCTTCGTCGAGCGTTTTGAGTTGGCGACCTTGCATCAAGATTTTGCCGTCGACGATAACCGTGTCCGCCGCCGACGACTGCGCCGAATAAACCAAAAGCGACGCGGGATTGTAATTCGGTTGCCAATCAACTCCGCGCATGTCCCACAAAACGATATCCGCCTTGTAACCGACTTCAAGCCGCCCGACGTTCGACAAACCGACTGCCGTCGCGCCGAATTCCGTCGCCATTTGCAAAGCTTGAGCCGCGGGAACTGCCAACGGGTCAAGCGTGTCGACCTTCGCCAAAAGTGCCGCCAAGCGAATTTCTTCGACCATGTCAAGGTTGTTGTTCGACGCCGCGCCGTCCGTGCCCAAAGCAACGGTTACGCCCGCATTAAGCAGTTTCGTCACGGGACAAACGCCGCTTGCCAGTTTCATGTTGGAGCCGGGATTGTGCGCCACGCGAACTTTTTTGTCGCGCATGATTGAAATTTCGTCGTCGCTCAACCAAACGCAATGAGCCGCCAACATGCCGAGTTCAAGTAAGCCCGTTTCGGCGACGACTTCAAAAGGACGCTTGCCGTAATTTTTGACGCAGTCGGAAATTTCGGTTTGAGTTTCGTTCATGTGCATGTGAATCTGCGCGTTGAACTTCGCCGCCGTGTCCGCGACTTTGCGCAAAAAGTCGGGCGGGCAAGTATAAATCGCGTGCGGTCCGAACATGACGGTAATTCGACCGTTCGCCGCGCCGTTGAAATTTTTGTACAGCTCGACGTTGTCGGCAAGTTTTTTGTCGCCGTTCGCGACGCCGATAATTCCTTGCGACAAAATTCCGCGCAAGCCCGATTCGTCGACGACTTTGGCGACTTCGTCCATGCAAGGGCCGTACATGTCCGCGAAAGCCGTCGTGCCGGAGCGAATCATTTCGACCGCCGCAAGAGCCGCGCCCGCGTAAATGTCGCGTCGGGTCATCTTGTCTTCAATCGGCCAAATGTCCTTTTGCAACCAGTCCATCAAAGATTTGTCGTCGGAATAACTGCGAAGCAACGTCATCGAAGCGTGCGTGTGCGCGTTGACAAGCCCGGGTGTGGCGAATTTGCCGCGTCCGTCGATAACGTTTTCGGCGGTGACTTCGTCTTGAGTTATCGCGGAAATTTTGTCGCCCGCGACACAAATGTTGCCGACTTCTACCGTGCCATCGGGCTTGAAAAATTTAACGTCGCGAATTGCGAAATTATTTGTCATGTGTGTGCCTCCGTTTGAAATGTTCGGGAACATAAGCAGAGCCGCCGCGCCGACGGTGCCCGCGATAAATTTTTGTCGTGAAATGTTCATGGTGAATCAATTAAGTGTGCGCTTTTGAAAACGTTCGGGAAACTCCGCCATCAAAATTTCTTTCGTGATTCGGCGCGTCTTGTACTTGCGAATCAGGTAATCAATCTCGTCAAGTTGCCGGTCGGTCATTGGCGGGCAGTCTTCGTCGTAGGTAATCGGGCGGTCTTTCAGCGCGTCGAGTTCGGCTTGCTCCTGTGCCGTCAATTCCGCGTTTTTGGGCAAGAAGTAAAATACGGTTGCCATTGTGTTCTCCGCAATATCGAATTAACTTGCCGCTTTCCGTTTCGAGAAACGTTCGGGAAACTCCGCCATCAAAATTTCTTTGGTTATGCAGCTCGTCTTGTACTTTCGCATGAGGTAGATGGCTTCGTCAGCTTCTTCCTTTGTCGTTGGCGGGCAATCTTCATCGTAAACAATCGGGCGGTCTTTCAAGGCGGCAATTTCAGCTTTTTCCTCCGCCGTCAAAGGCGCATTCTTCGGTAAAAAGTAAAATACGGTGCTCATTTCGTCGTAATACCGCCTTTCGCTTTTCGTTGCCTTGCGCACTGAAATTATTCGCGTGAAATCTTCGCGGTCGCTGTAAATGACAAGCGCAACGTTTTCAACCGTGCCGATAATTTTCCAGCGGTCTGCGTAAAACGAAGCGTAGAAGTCATATTCTTCAACGCGGTGATTGTCCTCAAAAATTAGTGTCGCCGTTTGAAAAGTTACGCCGTGTTTTCGGAAGTTAATCGCGGCTTTTTCGTCGTCCCACTCGAAGAGCCGCCCGTCAACCGCAGTGTTCATAAGCCCAGGTAAGCGCGTTGTTTGTCGGTGAGCGTGTCGATTGTCACGCCGCTTGAGGCAAGCTTGATTTCGGCGATTTTCGTGTTGATTTCGTCGGGCATCAAGTAAACTTTCGGCTCAAGTTTCGTGTGATTGTGCAACAGGTGCGCCGCGCTGAAAAATTGAACCGCGAAACTCAAATCCATGATTTCGGCGGGGTGACCGTCGCCCGAAGCAAGGTTGACAAGCCGACCTTCGGCAAGCAGATAAATTTTTCGACCGTCGCGTTGCAAAAATTCTTCGACGTTGTTGCGGACAACTTTTCGGCTGACGGATTGCGCCTCAAGTTCGGGGATGTTGACTTCAACGTCGAAATGTCCCGCGTTGGCAAGCATTGCGCCATCTTTCATCAGCGGAAAATGTTCGCCCGTGATAACGTCAATGTCGCCCGTCAACGTCAAGAAAATGTCGCCGATTTTGGCAGCTTCACTCATGGGCATGACGCGGAAACCGTCGAAAACAGCTTCAATCGCCTTAATCGGGTCAACTTCCGTGACAATGACGTTCGCGCCGAGTCCGCGGGCACGCATTGCGCCGCCTTTGCCGCACCAGCCGTAGCCCGCGACAACGACGGTTTTGCCCGCGACAACGAGATTCGTCGTGCGCATAATGCCGTCCCACGTCGATTGGCCGGTGCCGTAGCGGTTATCGAACAGGAATTTGCAGTAAGCGTCATTCGCCGCGATCATCGGGAAAGCGAGTTTGTTTTGACGTTCCAAAGCGCGCAAACGGTGAACGCCCGTCGTAGTTTCTTCGGAGCCGCCGATAATTTTTTCGAGCGCGTCGCGTCTGGCGGTGTGCAAAAGTTCGGTGAAGTCGCCGCCGTCGTCGATAAAAATTGTCGGTGCGAAGTCGCAGGCAGCGTTCAGGTAAGCGTCATATTCGGCGGGCGAACAACCGTGCGTCGCGAAAACCGTCACGCCGTCTTCGACCAGAGCCGCCGCCACGTCGTCTTGAGTTGAAAGCGGATTCGAGCCGGTGACGGCAACTTGTGCGCCCGCGTGCATGAAAACTTCAGCCATGTAAGCGGTTTTCGCCTCAAGGTGCAACGTGATTGACAGCCGCTGACCCGCGAACGGTTTGGTCTGCGAAAATTCTTTGTCGATTGCGTTCATGACCGGCATGAAGTTTTTGACCCAGTTGATTTTGTCGTGACCCGAAGGCGCGAGCGACATGTCTTTGACGATTGATTGCATGTGAATTCCTCCAGTTGATTGATACGCGCAGTCTACCAGAAAGAAAATTTTTCGGCAACACGGCGATTGACATGCGTTTTCGGCGAAAAAATAGCACGTCACCAAGTTCGGCGTCGCCGCAAGAAATGTCGCCCGCACAAAAAGCTTGACAAGCCCGACCTGTTCAATCTCGTCAAGAAACTTTTCTTCGAACATGATTATTCGCCCGAACAGAAACGTTCAACGGGCAATCGCGGCAAAATACCAATCAGCAACGAACTGTCGGCGCGTCCCGTCGAAACAACTTTGATAAAACTCTTGCGCGGTCAACCTTTTAAGTCGGTAACGTCAGATCACGGTCGGGAATTTCAACTGCATGGCAATGTAACGGCGATTTTGGGAGTGGCGTTTTACTTTGCGTCGCCGAATCAACCTATTATCATCCGCGAAAATGTTTGGGTTATAAAACACGGCAGAAGTATATTTTTCCATTACGTTGCACTTAGCTTGATTATTCAGCATAATTGGCGAAAATCCAATTTCTGCAAGTGCGTTGGTGCTCTGTAAACTCGCCTTCGGGATTTTCAACCGAATTCGATCGTTTTCAATGTTGATTTCCGAGCCTTCTTGCGGAACAAATGCGACGTGCGTATTCAGCTCCCGGACAAATCCCTCGCTTAAACCGCAAAGATAATAAGCCTTCGCATCGGGGTTCTGAATAACGTCGATATCCACAACTGCCTGCGACTTGTGAAGTGTGCCGTAATAGACTCGATTGTCCTTGCCCCCGATGAAACATTTCGCACAGCATTGATGGATATCAACATCTCGAATGTCCCGTAACCAGAAAAAGTTGCACTTATTGAGAATCTCAAGGCGCAGATTGCTTGCTTTGTAGCACCAGCCGATTTCAGTCATTAAATCTTCAACGGGACATGACGGATCAACTGCGTCGAAAATAATACCCGCTCCCGCCATTGCACCGGCCACCGCCATGAATTACCTTTCATGACCGCCGTTCACCGTTGCCTTGAGCGTATAATGTCCGCATAATCTGAGATGATCGTTATCGCACCGTTCTCGTTGCGCTTAAAACGAATTCGCACGAGACGGCAATATTCGAGGCAAATTATTCGCAATCATCGTCGCGAACAATGGCAAAGTTGCCGTAAAGATGTTCGGCTATGTTGTATCCGCCCGCTCAAAATACGCCGCTTCCGAAAACGACTTCTTCGCCTTTGGCAGTGAAAGTTACGTTGCCGCATTGGAAATGGAATCTTTTCTTCGGCAATGTAATCGTGTCGTTCTCGAAAACGGCGCACCCGTTTTTGTCGCAGCCGTGAAAATTTACGCGGTACCGCTGTAAAAAAGTTGCCCGACAGTGTCGCCAAAGTCCACTTCGGGTGAAAGTGTTGCTCTGCCGGACAAACCGTCGCAGTCGACAAGTATATCGCCCTCACAGACTTCGCGTCCGTCCGCGTCATAACCGACGAGCCGAACGACGCTTTCGGGGTCGACGGTGAATTCTTCGCCACGCTCATTAATGATGACGTGCAACGTTCCAATGCCGCAGTAAACTTCACGACAATAACTTCCGAAGACGAGTTCGCCGTTTGTGTCGTGTCCGCGAAATTTGGAAATTTGACGGCAGGCTTACCCGACTTAATTTTAAACTCGGAATTTTTTCGCTGATGTACATGCCGATAAGCGTGTCTTCGAGCATGTCGCCTTCGTAAACCTCTGCGCCGTCACAATCGCGCCCGACAAGCTGACTGATACTTTCGGGGGCGACTTCGCGGTAACGATAGCTCTTGCTCGTGCGAATCAACATTTTTTCATCTTTGTGAATCAATTCGCCGTAAACGAACTTGCCGCTTTTGGTGCGTCGCCGATATAAACTATCGCTTGTCCTTGAAGCGGCGAACCTTTCGATCTGTCGGGTTTGTTGAATTTTACACGTCCGTTCGGAAAAACAATCACGTTTGCCGACTTTGCCAACCGCGAAAACCATTTCGTGTCCGTCGCGTTGTTGACCGCCACTATCGCTTGCTCAAATTCGCTGTCAATGAGCTTGTCGATGAATTTCTCAACCGTGCCTCTCGCGTACGGCGGATTGAGCCAAATTCGTCCGTGCCAATCCTTTGTAAGCCCGTCGCTGTTAATCGTGTAGAATTTTTCGGCACGCACGGTTTGATTAGCCAATTCGCTTGACGCGGGGTCCAAGTCAATTTCGCCCATCACTTCGCGGGCAGCGTCGATAATTTTTTTCGGCGTATACCACTCGTTATTACCGCTGTTAAAAGCAACGTGCGGTTTTTTCTCACGCCGAATCTGCCGCGATTCCAAAAACTGTTTGCCCATTTATGCAATCTCCTGTAGAATTAACAACAGCCTGTCGAGTTCAGGCAGGCATTTGTTAATTTTGGTACACTATTGGAGCTATTTGTCATGAAAAAATTTTTCACGCTTGCGACGGCTTTGCTGTTCGTGATGTTGTCGACGGCTCAAGCCGAAATTTATCCGCACATGATGCCGCTCGAAGAAATGTCCGTCGGCGGTGTCGGTTACGGCACGTCGCTCGGTTACGTCAAAGAAATTTACGGCGAACCCGTCGACAAAAAAATTTTCACGGGTGACGGCGTTCGTGTCGTCACGTGGATTTATTCGGAATATTTTTCGGTGACTGCGCGAACTTTTGCCGAAGACACGTCGCCCGAAGACAGCTTGCAAGTCGTCGGTTACAGCCTGAAGACAAATGCGCTGTCGACGCCTGCGGGCTTGACCGTCGGCATGAGTTATAACGAAGTCGTCATGCTTTGGGGACGCGGCGAACTTGTCGACGACGGCGGCAGACGCGGTTATTACTACGTGCCCGCATCTTCGCAACTGCCCGTAACGTTGACTTTTTACGTCGACGCGAACGCGAAGATAACCGAAATGCAACTCGGCACCGATTTTTGACGGCGAACGTTGATTTCCGTTGCAACCGATGCCTGCGTCCGAATCAAAACAACGGCTTCGATTTCGCCTTACTTCACGCGTCGAAACGGAGGTGATTCACGTGAAAAATTTTGATGACTTCGTCCGTGCGAACAAGGCGGCAATTTACGCGGCGGCTTCGTTACCATCGAATCGGTCAACGCAACAGCCGTACAATTTTTGACGGAGGCGACGAAATGTTTTACTACTCGACGGTTGGCGACATTGTCACGACTCACGGCGCGCTTGAGACCGACGAATATCAAATGCCGTGCGTGTGCGTTCGTTTTGAGCGACCGAATCACAACAACGGCTTCGATTTCGCCGAAGGGAAGATTCCGCATTACAGCTTCCAAAAAACTTACGGCTTTTCCGAAGACGAACTTTTTCGCCTGCGTGAATACATGCGCAACAACGCGTTCCTGATTTGGGAATTCGCGCAGAAAGGCGGCGGCGAAAATGCCTGATTACTGCGGTCGAACGCGAAAGGAGGTCTGATTTCGCTCAAACCAACCGAAAGGAGGTGACTCACGTGAAAAAACTTATCGTGCTCGTCGCGCTGCTTTGCACCGTGATGATTTCGTCGACGGCGGCAGCGCGTGATGCAGTTCGTGGCGTGGTTGTCTATTATAATTATTCTTCCGATAAAATCATCATTGAAACAAACAGGGGCTTCACTTGCGGTGAAATTATGAGCGGTTATTTCTTGGATACAAGTCATGTTGTCGTTGGCTCTTTGGAAAGTTACGGCACTCATGAAATGTATGACCTTACATCAGATAGAAGCTTTAGAATGTGGGTTGACGAATATTGGCTTGATTCCGACAGCGCATTAGAGTGGCTCGGTCGTTAATCAAATACCAAATTAAACTTTCGAGGAGGCTTTTACATGATACGCAAAGGCATAATTTTGGCGGGCGGTTCGGGCACACGCCTGTACCCGCTCACGGAGGTCGTCAGCAAGCAACTGATGCCCGTGTTCGACAAGCCGATGATTTATTATCCGCTGTCGACGCTGATGCTTGCGGGCATTCGCGACATCCTGATAATCACCACGCCGCAGGATTCGCCGCTGTTTCGCGCACTTTTGGGCGACGGCACGCAACTCGGACTGAAAATTTCTTACGCCGTGCAACCGAAGCCCGAAGGTCTCGCGCAGGCATTTTTAATCGGCGAAGAATTCATCAACGGCGAAGGTTGCGCGCTCGTTTTGGGCGACAATATTTTTTACGGCTCGGACTTCGCCAAACTCGTTCAACATGCGGCGTCACAAGACGAAGGCGCGACGGTTTTCGCCTATTACGTCAACGATCCGCAGAATTACGGCGTCGTCGAATTCAATCGCCAAACGGGTCAAGCCGTCAGTCTCGAAGAAAAACCCAAAGAGCCTCGCTCGAATTACGCGGTCACGGGACTTTATTTCTACGACAACGCGATTGTTGACGTTGCCAAGTCGATTAAACCTTCAGCACGCGGCGAACTCGAAATCACCGACGTGAACAAAATTTATCTGCAACGCGGCAACCTGCGCGTCGAAAAAATGCGTCGCGGTTACGCCTGGCTCGACACAGGCACACACGAATCACTGTTGCAGGCGGGCGCGTTCGTCCACACGATTCAGACGCGGCAGGGCTTGAAAATTTCTTGCATCGAAGAAATCGCTTACCGCATGGGCTACATTGACGAAAATCAGTTGTTGAAGCTTGCCGAACCGCTCGCCAAAAACGAATACGGCAAATATCTGCAACGGCTCGCCAAACACGGCAGGTGACGACATGAAAAATTTTTTGGCGACGGTCTTCGCGCTGATTCTTTTGACGGCGACGGCTCACGCGCAAATTCAAACTTACACCGGCAGCGGCGAATATCTCATGTCGGAGGACACGGTTGTCGACTTCGCCAAAAGCCGTGCGGCGATTGAAGCGGAGCGCAACATTCTCGATCAAGTTTGCGTTTACGTCAAAGCGCAGTCGTCGACGATTGACAACGAACTCGACAACGACGAAGTCATTTCGATTGGCGCGGGCATTTTGTACGTCACCGATACGAAATATCAAATGCTCGACGACGCGAACGGAATTCTGGTTAAAGCGACCGTCACCGCAGAAATTGACATCGACGAACTTGAAACTTTGCTCAAGCAGGCGATTGCCGAACGTCAACATTAAAGTCAATCGAAAACTTTCCCCGTCATGCACGGGGATTTTTTGTTGCAAAAATTCCCGACAAGGAATTGACACAAAAAAAAAACAATTATAATGACTGCAACACACGAAAATAACGCACGAAGGGAGGTGATAAAAATTTTGCGACGGTCGACGCGTCACGAGACGCAAGAAAATTTTTCGTTGAGTTGAAGGGAGGTGAACGACATGACAAGATTTTTGACGGCGGTCGTTGCGACGTTTTTCCTGCTGACGACCGTCGCGCACGCCGACAGTTGGAAAAGTGCCGTGATTTATTACGAAGGTAGCGAAAAAGACATTCTCGACAATGTAAAGTCATACGAAAATTTTTTCAAGGAAAACTTCAAAATACGAGGAACACATTACTACACAGGCAATGACGGCTTCAGGTATCGCGAATCATATTTCGGTAGCAACGATAAAAATCGTCTTATCTTTCGACTCAGTGATAAAGGCGCGGTATGGGCAGCTTGGATTATTGTACCCGAAAATGCAACGTATCAAGATTCAACTATTGGAAGTTGCTTGTTTTCCATGATAATGTGGGAAGTTGGACTGAGTAATAAGGAACTCGATAAGTTGATCGTGGATATGCGCAACGCGGTTGATAAGTACAAAAAACAAAAAGTCAGCGATTCAACTCAAACTTTCTCTGTTTGGTGTGCCAAAGCCAGACGTTATATCGATGTGGAGGCTCGTTATATAAAGGGTGTGTCCGTCAACGAGCACTCGAATTGTTTCATATCCGCACGCGCAAAATATTGAGGTAAACAAGACTGACAG
This sequence comes from Selenomonadaceae bacterium, assembly GCA_017479925.1. Classification (GTDB taxonomy): domain Bacteria; phylum Bacillota; class Negativicutes; order Selenomonadales; family Selenomonadaceae; genus Quinella. The sequence goes on from JAFVBP010000059.1 coordinate 17,791, forward strand.
CCGTCGAACGAAAATTATCCGCGTCGAAAATTGCGGCGCGGATTTTTTTTTGCGACGCGACGTTACAGCCGATTGCTTTGACCGTGCAAACGTCCCGCGCTTGTAAAATGTCCGCCGAACGATTAAAATTTCCGCGACAAAACATTTGGAGGCGATAACATGTTGAGCGACGTTGAAATTGCGCAGAACGCGAAGGTCGACAAAATTTCCGTGGCGGCGGGCAAGCTCGGTTTGACTGAAGACGATTTGGAATTCTACGGCAAGTTCAAGGCGAAAATTTCCCGCGACGTGTGGCAACGCGTCAAAGACAATCACGACGGCAAGTTGATTTTGGTGACCGCGATAACTCCGACGCCTGCGGGCGAAGGCAAAACGACGACTTCAATCGGTTTGGCGGACGCGTTTTCAAAACTCGGTCGAAAAGTTTGCGTCGCGCTCCGTGAGCCAAGTCTCGGTCCTTGCTTCGGCATCAAATGCGGCGCGGCGGGCGGCGGCTACGCGCAGGTTGTCCCGATGGAAGACATCAACTTGCAC
>JAFVBP010000060.1 GCA_017479925.1 Selenomonadaceae bacterium
ATTACAAGCAGTTCGGTTGCGGGCGATGACATGTTTATTTCGACAAGCGGAGGCATGTTGATTGTTCGTGACGCTCGCAATAAAGTTTTGAATTTGGCAAATGCGACGGGCAACGTTCAAACTCGCGCTTACATGTCGGCTGAGGCGGGCACCGTCGACGGACGCGGCTTGAGCGGCTACGAATTCATTGCGGGCGCGGACAACGTCAACAACTCAATCATTGCGGGCAACGACGGCGCGGAACTTTGGGGCGGCTCCTACGGCAACGATGAACTTTTCGGCGGCAACGGCGCGGACAATTTCGTCGCGGGCGTCGGTTGCGGCAACGATAAGATTTACAGCGCGGCGTCGAACGACCGAATCACTTTGTCGGCGACACTCGACCAAATTACGGGCACGAACATTACTTCAAGTGCCGTGACGTTGAATTTCAGCGACGGCTCAACTTTGGCAGTTGCGGGCAATGTCGGCGCGACCTTTGCTTTGTCGGACGGTTCAACTTACGTCGCCGACCAATCGACGGGTCAATTCAACCGCACGAATTAATCTGCTCGGTCACCGATAACACGAACGTCAACGATAACACGAAATTTTTCCCGTCATGGTGACGGGATTTTTTTTGTGCGCGTCGAATCAAGCCGTATCAAGTTTCAGGGAGATGATTGCATGTCCAACTCAGTCGACACCATGAAAAATTTCTTCAACGTGCTCAAACTCTACGCTTACGACGCGGACGCGGACGGCGTTGCAGTTCTCGACCACGCGATAAGGACGACGACACATTTCGCGGGACTTCAAGACGCGGTGAATCATTTCGTCTACGACATTGCCAACGTCACTGCGACAGCGGGCGCAACTCAAAGCCTTTTGCAAAACTGCGGAATTGTTATCGGCGGCGATTACGATTTTTCCGTCGACACGGGAGCGGTCAGCGGCTACAACGCGGGCATGGGCACCGTCAAGGACGCTCAATCAATCGTCCCCGAAAGCGGCACGCTCGACAATGTTCCGTTGCCCGCTGTAAACGATTCGACGGTTCACAGCTACACGGGCGCGGACGGCAACACGTTTAGCTACACGGTCACTTACCCGAACGACTATCTCGAAGTGTTTGACTTCTCGACCTCCCAACCAACCTACTTGCAGGCGGGACAAACTTACAGCACCGTCGAACGAATTTCGGGCAAAACTTTGACTTACACCGGCGAAGAACATGCGTCGTCGGTTCTCACGATGCTCAAGGGACTGGAAAATTACTGGCTCGACGCGGCGGCTAAACTTGCCTACGATTCCTTCGGCGTTGATCTCGACGGCAAAAACATAATCGTCAGATTTTGCGTAAATTCTCCGCAAAACTTTTCGGCGGCGACCGGTCCGCTTCCGCTTACCGAAAATGCCGATGCTGTTGAACCTGTGCCGGCTGACTATATTTCCGTGATGATAAACGCCACGATGTTTACGAATCTCGACGCCTCCGACCCGAACGGCAACACTTACAACGCGAATTCCGGCGGCTGTCGCTATCTCGACCGAGTGATTGCTCACGAAATGGTTCATGCCGTCATGATTGGCGCGGGCACAATGAAAGAAAACATGCCGCAATTTTTCACGGAAGGCGTTGCCGAACTCGTTCAAGGGCTCGACGATTACGACGGCAAAAATCGTCAATATCTCGTTGGTTTCGCCGAAGACCCGTCACGATTGGCGGCGGCATTGGAATTTCGCGAAGGCACGGGCACGAACGAAGCTTATCCTGCGGGCGAAATGTTTTTGCGTTACCTGTGTCAGCAAAGCTTGCCGACAAATGTCGCTATCGGCACGGGCACGCCTGAACTTTTCGGTTTCACGGCGGGCGAAGAAATTTTGAGCGGCGTTTCGACGGGCAGTCAAATTAATTTCGCGTCGGACATTACAAGCAGTTCGGTTGCGGGCGATGACATGTTTATTTCGACAAGCGGAGGCATGTTGATTGTTCGTGACGCTCGCAATAAAGTTTTGAATTTGGCAAATGCGACGGGCACCGTGACGGCACGCGCTTACATGTCGGCTGAGGCGGGTACCGTCGACGGACGCGGCTACGGCGAACGCGAATTCCTCACGGGCGCGGACAACGCCGACAACTCGATTATCGCAGGCGACGGCGGCTGTCAACTGTGGGGCGGTTCCTACGGCGACGATGAACTTTTCGGCGGCGCAGGTGCGGACAACTTCGTCGCGGGCGTCGGTTGCGGCAACGACACGATTTACAACGCGAACTCGAACGACATAATCAACTTGTCGGCGACGACGCTCGATCAAATTACGGGCGCGAACGTCACTTCAAGCGGCGTTTCTTTGACTTTCAGCGACGGCTCAACTTTGGCTGTTGCGGGCAATGTCGGCGCGACCTTTGCACTTGCGGACGGCTCAACTTACATCGCCGACCAATCGACGGGGCAATTCAACCGCACGAATTAAACTGTCACCGACAACAACGCTCGACAGATTATCGACGCGAACGTCACCGAAAACCGAAATTTCCCGTCACATGTCGGCGGGATTTTTTGTGTCCGTGTCGAATCAAGTTGTATCAAATTTCAGGGAGATGATTAAATGTCCAACTCAGTCGACACCATGAAAAATTTCTTCAACGTGCTCAAACTCTACGCCAACGACACGACGACCGACGGCGTCGCGATTCTCGATCACGCGGTCAAAACGACAACACATTTCGCAAGCCTTCAAGACGCGGTGAATCATTTCGTCTACGATATCGCTTCCGTGACGGCGGCGACGGGCAACCCGTGGCAAAGTTTGTACCAAAACTGCGGCATTGCTCTCGGCGCGGATTTCGATTTCAGCGTCGACACAGGCTCGGCTTCGGGCTACAACGCGGGCATGGGCGTCGTCAAAAACGCTCAGGACATCGTCCCCGAAAACGGCTTGCTCACCGACTTCAGCGCACCCGCCGCAGGTTCGACGACTTATCACACGTACACGGGCGCGGACGGCAACACGTTCAACTTCGCGATAACTTACCCGTCGAGCTTTTTGGAAGTTATCGACGCGTCAACTGCACCTTACGACCCGATAATCGACTTTGAAAATCCCGCCTACGCGCAAACGACTTATCTGCAAGCGGGACAAATTTACTCAATGGCAAGCGGCTCCCGCAGTCAAAACGGCGAAGATATTGCTCCGTCAATTATCACGATGGCGACGGGCATCGAAAATTTCTGGATTGAACAAGGTCTGAAACTCGCTTACGACACTTTCGGGCTGGACTTCGACGGCAAAACGTTGAGCGTCGCGTTCAGCGTCAATTCACCTTTCGGAGCGGATACCGAAGTTGCGCCCGACAACGCGGAATTGAACTACTTGCCCGCCAATCACATACTCGTAATTCTCGACTCGGTTATCACCACGCCGATTGACGCCGCCAATCCGAACGGCAGCACTTACGTCGCGGGCGGCAGGGATACAACTTATATCGACCGCATACTTGCGCACGAATTGATTCATGCGACGATGATGACCAGCGGCACGCTCAAACGCGGTATGCCCGGATTCTTTACCGAAGGCGTCGCGGAACTCGTTCACGGTCTCGACGATTACGACGGCGCATCCGCGAAAACATTGCTTGACCTTGCGACGGATTCCAATCGACTGGCGGCGGCTGTCCCGTTCAAACAAGGCACGGGCACGGTTGATTCGTATCCCGCGGGTTATGCGTTCCTGCGCTACCTGATTCATGAATCGTTGCCGACCAACGTCGTTATCGGCACGGGCTCGACACCCGAAACGTTCAGCTACGCGGGCGGCGAAGAAATTTTGAGCGGCGTCGCTTCGACAAGTCAAATTAACACGGCGGACAACGCTCGTATCGTCACCGCCTTTGCAAGCGGCAACGACATGATTGTCGCGACGACGGCGGGCAACCTGATTGTTCGCGACGTGCGCGGCAAAATTGTCAATTTCGCGAACAGCGCGGGCAACGTTTACGGTCATTCGTACATGTCACCGACTGCGGGCACCGTCGACGGACGCGGCTTGAGCGGCTACGAATTCATTGCGGGCGCGGACAACGCCGACAACACGCTGATTGCGGGCGACAACGGCGCGGAACTTTGGGGCGGCTCCTACGGCAACGATGAACTTTTCGGCGGCGGCGGTGCTGACAATTTCGTCGCGGGCGTCGGTTGCGGCAACGACACGATTTATAACGCGGCGTCGAACGACCGAATCACTTTGTCGGCGACACTCGATCAAATTACGGGCGCGAACATCACTTCAAGTGCCGTGACGTTGAATTTCAGCGACGGCTCGACTTTGGCTGTTGCGGGCACCGTCGGCGCGACCTTTGCTTTGTCGGACGGCTCAACTTTCGTCGCCGATCAATCGACTGGGCAATTTATTCGCACGAATTAACCGCTGACTTGCAATCAAAAAACCTCTCGCGGGATAAATCCTACGAGAGGCTTTTTTGTTCGGCGACGAAGTTTATTCGACTTCGACTTTCGTGCAATAGCGGATGACGAAAATTTTCTTGCTCGGAATGTGGCGAATGTCGTCGACGTAGCAGAATTGGCGCGTTTTCGGGTAGACAAGAATGTCGCCCGAAAAAATTTCCTGGTCGTCCGAAGCGGTGAGCGTGAACGGCTTCGTTTCGCTGAAGGTCGCCTCAATCAGCGGCGAAACTTCGCGGTCGTCACGCACAAGCACGAACAGATTCGGCTTGAGTTCGGCGGCTCTCTCGAAATATTCGTCAAGCGCGACTTTCAAAGTGGCGTCCATGATAAAACCTCCTCGAAAAATCAATTTGGAATTTGGAATTAGTAATGTGGAATTAACGACGCGTCGACAATTCCTAACTCCAAATTTCAAATTCCTAATTGCTTTTAAAGCATCGATTGCCCGAAGTAGACCATGCAGCCCATAATCAAAATGAACGGCAGGTAGACTTTGACGGCGAATTTCATGATCTGCGACTCGACGCCGAAAGCACCGACGGCCGCCGCGCCGATTGCGATTGATTGCGGTGAAATGATTTTCCCGACGCACGAACCCGACGCGTTCGCCGACGCTATCCACGCTTGCGCAGTTTCGTTAAGCCCGATTGCCAAAGCCGCGTCGACTTGCAACTTACTCAAAAGGACGCAGCTCGACGTAGCCGAACCCGTGATAAACGCGCCGATTGACCCGATTAGCGGAGCAATGAACGGGTAAAACGTGCCCGTTGCCGCAACCGTCGTCGTCGCAATAGCCATTGTCATGCCGCTGTAGCCCATAATGCGCGCCGTTGCGATAATCGTGATGATTGTTATAAATGTCGGAATCAAAGTTTTGAGCGTGCGGTTGAGGACGTTTGCCATGTCGCCGACGGACGCGTTGTTGACGAAGCCCGCGATAACCGCCGACACGAAAAGAATTGTCGGAGTCGTTATCCACTGGAACGAAGTCGGCGCGGCGTCAGGACCGGTGTAAATCATGACTTTGGTAACCACGGTTTTCAACACGGCGGCAACCGACGGTATCGAACAGATAACCAAGAACACGAAAATCAGCAAGAAGACCAGCCAAGCGCGCACCGCCTCACCGGTCGTGATTGAAAAGTTTTCGTCGTAGTCGTCAATTTCGTATTCGGGATCTTTAATCGGGAACTTTTTTGCGTAGACGACAAGCAAAGCCATAGCGCAGACCGCACCGCCGATACCCGCAAGGTCAGCACCCATCGTCGCGGCACCGACAACCGACGGCACGCAAAATCCGAGACCGCCGACCAAACAGGCGGGAATCATTCCGCGCAGAGCTTTGAAACCGTCAAACGCAATCAGCATGATAAACGGCATCAGGATAACCATTGCGCCCAACTGAATCGTCGTGTACGTCGCGATTTGCAACGGGTCAAAGTTTGTCAACTTCGCCAGCGTCGACAACGGCAAGCCGACCGAACCAAACGAACTCATTGCGGCGTTGGACACCAGGCAGGCGATAACGGCAGTGACGGGCGACACGCCGACGGTAACCAACATGCTCGCGCCGATTGCGACCGCCGTGCCGAAGCCCGACATACACTCAAGGAAGGCACCGAAGCCCCACGCGATAATCAAAATCAACATGCGCTTATCCGTCGACACGGAACTGAGCATGTCTTTGATTTTGACCATGCCGCCGGTGTGCACGGTCAGGTTGTACGCGAAAATTGCCGACACGATAACGCCCAAAATCGGCCATATCGCCATCAATGCGCCTTCAAGTGTACCGGTCAAAGCGTCCGTGAGCGGCATGTCGAAACATTGCCACGCCACGACGAACGAAATCACCAACGCTATGGGGCACGCCTTCCACGCGGGCAACTTCAATACGCTCAGCGCGACAATCAGCCACAGAATTGGCGCCAGCCCTTCAATAAACAACAATCTCCTCAGTCCTTTCGTCGGATGTCGGGAACGAAGCCCAAAGCATCCAAAATTTTTTGCATGTCGGCGGGGAGTGGTGCGACGAAATTCATGACTTCGCCCGTCGTCGGGTGCGTCAAGCTAAGCGTGTGTGAGTGCAACGCCTGCCCGTCAATGTCGAAAAAATTCTTCCGCGCCGTGTACTTCGTATCGCCAACGAGCGGGTGACCGATTGCCGTCATGTGCACGCGAATTTGATGCGTCCTGCCCGTTTGAAGTTTGCACTCGACGAAGGTGAACTTGTCGAAGCGTTTCAGGACTTTAAACTCGGTGACGGCAGGTTTTCCGTCGGGAACAATCGCCATTTTTTTGCGGTCGGACTTGTCGCGCCCGATTGCGCCCGTGACAATGCCCGCGTCGTCGGTAAGCACGCCGTGAACAATCGCCAGGTACGTTCGCACGGCGGTTTTCGATTGAATCTGCGCGGACAAACTCAAGTGAGCAACGTCGGTTTTGGCGACAACCATGACGCCCGAAGTGTCTTTGTCGAGGCGGTGGACAATGCCCGGCCGTTTGACGCCGTTGATGCCCGACAGGTCGCGGCAGTGGTAAAGCAACGCGTTGACCAACGTGCCGCTCGCGCAGGTTTCGGCGGGGTGAACCGTCATGCCGCGTGCCTTGTTGACGACGATAATGTCGGCGTCCTCGAACAAAATATCCAGCGGCAGATTTTCGGGCAACACGTCAATTTCGGCAGGCGCAATGTCCGCGACGAAAATTTTTTCGCCGCCCGTCAACTTGAAACTTGCCTTGACTTGTTGACCGTCGACGGTGACACAGCCGCCCGAAATTAATTTCTGCACGTGCGAACGCGAACCGTCGAACTTGCCGTTCAAGTAAACGTCAAGCCGCGTCGGAGAAATTTTTTCGTCAACGGAAAACTTCACTGCCGTGCGCCTTCAATGTCGCTTACTTCGTCGTCGAGTCGAAAAAGTATCGCGTAAATCATCAAGCCCATGCCCGCGACAATCGCAATGTCCGCCACGTTGAAAACCGGCCAAATTCGGAAGTCAAAAAAATCAACGACGTAGCCCGTTTGAACTCTGTCGATTAAATTCGCAACCGCGCCGCTTAAAATCGCCGTCGTGCCGAAACGTAAACACGCGTCGGATTTTTTCAGCAACGGGTAGAAATACGCCGTCGCCAAAATCAAAACCGCGCCCGTGACCATCAAAAACATTCGCTGATTCGACAAAATTCCGAACGCCGCGCCGGGGTTGAGCACATATGTCAGGTGGAAAAAATCTTCGACGAGCGGTATTGATTCGCCCGGCACCATCGACTTCATAACCAACGCTTTTGTGAACTGATCGAGCGCAACCACGCCGAAGAACAAAACTTTGTCGCGGTGCACGAACAAAATCACGAAGGCAAGTTCGACAATCAGCAAAATTTTTTTCAGGAACTGCACGAGCATTGTCACAGTGAGGCACCTCCCGCGGATTTTTTCACGGGCTTGTAAGTTTTCGTGTCGTCGGACACGGCGGCGCGCTTTTGGTCAACGGGCTTTGTCGACACGTCAACTAAATTCATTTCGGCGTAATCGTCAATCAAAATCGGCTCCGACTTCGGCACTTCTTTGACGGGCGGTGAAATTTTTTCGACGGGTTCGGCCTCCGTGACGGCGTCGGGAATTTCTTCGACAGGTTCGGCTTGCGTGACGACTTCGGGAACTTTTTCGACGGGCGCAGGTTGAGTTGCTGAAACTTTCGGCGGCTCTTCGACGTGCGGCAGGGCGTCAAGCGTCTGTTGAGTTATCGCCAGCTCCGATTCAAGCGACGTGCGCAACTTCAGCAGAAACGCATTTTTTTCGCGCACAAGCCGAGAGTACTCCGTCAAAATCGCATCGCGTTTGATTTTCGCGTCGGCAAGCTGCTGATTGGCTTCGTGTTGTGCCTGGTCGCGGATATTTTGGCACTCAAGCGCGGTGTTCTCCTTGAGCATTTCGGCGTTTTTGCGTGCGGAAGAAATGACTTCGTCCGCCGTGCGCTGTGCAACCATGAGCGTCTCGTTCAAACTCTTTTCAAGCTTGCGGTACTGTTCGATTTCCTTTTCGTTCGAGTTGATTTGGTTTTTGAGCCGTTCGTTGTCGCGCAGAAGTTTTTCAAAGTCGGCAACGATCCTGTCGAGAAAATCGTCGACTTCGTTCTCGCTGTAGCCGCGAAAACCTTTCTTGAACTGGTGATTGTGAATCTCCATTGGCGTAAGCAAAAAACATCGCCTCCCAAAAGCAATGCGAAATGCGCAATGCGTAATGCGTAATGAATATTTAAATTTTGCCGTCGGTTAAGCGCGGCAATTTTAAATCGCGTTCGGTCGCCAATTCGTCAGCCAAAAGCCAGCCTGCCGATTCGAGCATTGCCACTGAAACCGAAGGCGCGACGAGTTGCCCGACTATCGGCACGAGTTTGGAAATTTCTTTCGCAATGACTTTGACGGGCTGTTGTTTGACCGTCGCGACAATTGCGTTGATTGCCATGTTTTTGGCGACGGATTCGGTTATCGAGCCGCCGAAGACCGCCGCAAGTGCCATTGCCATTGTCGTCATGGTAACGGTATCGGTTGCAAGCCCGACGCCCGGCACGGGAATTAAGTTGCCCGCCGCAGCCGCTGAACTGCAATGCGAAATTAGCAATGCGTAATGCGTAATTTGATGCGACGCGCAACCGTCAACCGCCGATTGAAGCGAAAACGTCAAACCAATTGGATGCAACGTCACGTTGCCGGCCGACATGGATGTCGGCCGCCGCCGCGCACGATACAGGATGTATCGTAGCGAACTGCTTTCTTTGGTTACTTTCTTTCGCGCCGAAAGAAAGTAACGCACATGCACAACGTCAAAAAAAACGTTTCAGCAGGACGCCGATTCGACCTTTTTTCGTCTGCCCGCGAACTTCGGCAACTTCCAAACGTCCGCGCCCGCGCATACTCAAAATGTCGCCTTGCTTGACGGACTGCGACGCGTTTTTGACGGTCTGCCAGTTAAGCTGAATTTTTTCGGCGTCAATCTCTTGAGCGGCCTTTGAACGCGACATGCCGAAACCCGCCGCCGCAATCGAATCAACACGAAGCGACGCGACGGTTGCGCGAATTTCTTTGATGCGTTCCTCTTTCGGCGCGATTGAATCAAGTTCGTCGACGGTCGTTGTGACGGTCGTCGAGCCGATCTGCGTCAAATTCGCGGTGAAGTAATCGGCAAGCTTTTTGTCGACGAGAATTTTTGCGAAATCTTTGGTGGCAATGATGTCGCCGATGTGTTCACGTTCGACGCCCAAACTCAAAATCGAGCCGAGAACGTCGCGGTGACCCAGTCGCGAAAATTCGCCGTTCCACTGCGCTTTAATCACGGCAATTTCAAAATTCGGCGTGCCCTGAAAGTCTTCGTGACAAAAAGCAACGCGTTGACGTTCGGCTCCGCGAAATCCGCCGTCGAAGTCAACGCGCAATTCGCCCAAACTGTTGGCAATGGTGCCCGCCATTTCCTGTTCAAAAGGCGACAAAAAACCGCCGAGTTTGCACTTGCGGCTTTTAATCGCCTGCGCGGCAAAGTCGACGAGCTTAACGGCGGTCGATTCGCCTTCGGTGCCTTTGTAGTAGCGCAGAATTTTATCGCGTGCGTCGTTCATTTCGCAACCTCAAAACTTGCCCGTGAGCCAGGAAATGTCTTTTTCGTGGCGGTGTTCTTCCTTGTTGACAACGACGCTGACGGTTTTCGGCGTGCAAATGAAGACGTATTCGCTGACCTGCTGAACAAGCCCGCCGATAGCGTAGGTTATGCCCGAAGCGAAGTCCAAAATTCTGCGCGCATGGTCGGGCGGCGTGTCCTCGAAGTTGACGATAACGGGCACGTCGTCGCGCAGGCAGTCGGCAATGACTTTGGCGTCGTCGTCGAAAGACTTCGGCTTGACGGTCGTTATTTTTGATTTAACCAACGGTTTGATGTTGTTGTTGTTGTTCGCCATTAAATTGTCCCTCGCCGCAATCGCCGAATTGAAATCAACAACGTTGTGACCCGACCGATTGTCGGGCGGCGGTTGAATCGGCGCGTCTTTTTTTTCAGGTTGCGGTGTCTGCAACTCTTCCGGTGTCGTCATCTCGGCTTTCTTCTCCTCGTCTTTTTCGTCGGAGAGCCCAAGCGTGCGGCTCATCCTGTCGATAATTTTCATGCAGTCAAACTCCTCTCGTGAAAAATCGTTTCAAGCTTGCGGATAAAGTCGCGTGCCGAAAATTGCGGTGCCGACTCGCACGACGTTTGCGCCTTCTTCGACGGCAACAGAAAAATCGTGCGTCATGCCCATTGACAGCAAGTCGAAATTCGCCCGCGCAGTTTTAAGTTCGTCAAACAGCGTGCGCATTTGCCTGAACAGCGGGCGACATTGTTCAACGTCGTCAAAAAAAGGCGCGATAAACATCAAGCCGCGCAGTCGCAAATTTTTCATGCCGTCGACGAAATTTATCAACGCGTGCAAATTTTCGGGGGCAACGCCTGATTTTTGAACTTCGTGCGCCGCGTTGACCTGAATCAAAATGTCTTGAACTTTGCCGACGTTTGAAGCAGCCTTGTCGAGAGCCGCGGCAAGGTGTTCGCTGTCGACGGATTGAATCACGTCGAAGAGTTTGACCGCCGTTTTGACTTTGTTGGTCTGCAGGTGCCCGATTAAATGGCGCGTGACGGAGCGATCGAGCGCGGGAAATTTTTCGGCCGCCTCCTGCACGCGATTTTCGCCGATGTGACGTGCGCCCGCGTCGATAACTTCGCGCATCAAATCGACGCCGTGCGTTTTCGTCACCGCGACCAAAATAATTTCTTCGTCAGCCGCAACGTGTCTTTGAGTTCGGGCACGTTCGATTTCGCCCAAGACGTTACGGAAATTTTCTGCCGCGCTCAAATGTCGCTCACCTCCGCAAAAATTTTTCACGCGCATATATTAAACGCTTTGGCTTGTCGCGTCAATGAAAACGCCGTGGATAATTTGGTGCACGGGAAGATTTTCGGCGGCGTTTGTGGTACACTTCAATGCAGATTCACGAAAGGACTGGTAAGCATGTTTGATAAAACTTTTTCGCGCAGGACGTTCATTAAATCGACCGCGTTGACGACTTTGGCTTTCATGGCGACGGATTTTTTCGGCGACGAAGTTTCTGCCGCTCCGAAAACTTGCACTGCCGTGACGCGTCAAGGCACATACAACGGCTTTGTCGGCAAGCGCGGCGTCAAAACTTGGCTCGGCATTCCGTACGCAAAGCCGCCCGTCGGCAAACTTCGTTGGCGTGCGCCCGAACCGTTGGAGCCGTCCGATAAAACTTTCGACGCGACGAAATTCGGCTTTACCGCAATGCAAGAGGAAGACCACGTCGAACCCTCGTCGATGCACCCGCAGAGTGAAGATTGTTTGACGCTCAACATTTGGACACGCGGGCGCAAAAACAATTTGCCCGTGATGGTATGGATTCACGGCGGCGGCTTCGTCGGCGGCGGCACGACCAATCCGATCTACAACTGCGAAAATTTTGCGGCGGCTCAAGACGTCGTCATCGTCACGATAAATTATCGCGTGAACATTTTCGGTTTCATGAACTTCGCGGCGATTGATTCAAGTTTCGAGGACAGCGGTTATCTCGGCTTGAAAGACCAGCGACTTGCGCTTGAGTGGGTGCGCGAAAACATTTTGAGTTTCGGCGGCGACCCGTCAAACATTACGATTTTCGGCGAAAGCGCGGGCAGTGCCTCGGTCATGTTCCAGATGATTTTGCCCGACTCGAATAAACTTTTTCACAAGGCGATTGCGCAGTCCGGCACGCTCGGCTTATATCACAACTTCGACAAATCTGCCGAACTTGCCGAAAAGTTCATGGCACTTGGCGGTTACAAAGACATGCGCGACATTGTCGACCTGCCCGCCGCCGAACTCATGGAGACGTATTTGGCACTTATGAATACTCGTCTTGTTGAATCGGAATCCGACTACTTACCGACCGTCGACGGGAAATTTTTGCCGTTGCACCCGTTCAAAGCACTCAAAGACGGCGCGGCTCGCGGCATCAAATTTTTGACGGGCACGACCGCCGACGAGTACCGCTACTGGCTGTTGTACTTCCCCGACATGCTGGAAACGATTCGGCAATTCCACATCGGCTTTATCTCGAACTTTCACGAAGACAAAATTGTTGACGGTATCGACGACGCTTACAGCAAGTGGCGCGAACTTCACCCCGAATTGAATTCGCTCGACGAAAACGAACGTTATCTTGATTTCATGAATCAGTTTGATTGGCACCTGCCGCAGGAGCTTGCGGCGGAATATCAATCGGCGTTCGACGACACGTTTTTGTACCTGTTCGACCAAAAATCGTCCGTCGACAATTTGGGCGCGTGCCACTCGATTGAATTGCCGTTCGTGTTCGGGTTGTCCGACAAAGAGCTTGAGCCAAAGCCGTCCGCGAAGTTGATTGAGCAGGTTCAATCGGCTTGGGCGACTTTTGCCGCGACGGGCAACCCGTCAAACCCGCTGATTCCGACGTGGAAAAAATATTCCGTCGACGACCGCGAAACTATGGAAATCAACGCGTCGAAATGGACTTGTCACAAAGATTTGAACGCCGACAATCTTGCTCAACTGCGGCCGTTCTTCGAGGATAATCTTATCAGCTGACGGTTGCGGCGACGCTTTTTTGTCGTTGCGCACGACGGGCGTTTTAGATCTACTTTTCTTTTGCATGCCCAAAAGAAAAGTAGCAAAAGAAAAAGGCACCTCGCAGGGGCGTTACCGCCTCGTCGCCGAAATGTTGCAGGTACCTCGAATCGCCTGTGCCCGCAGGTGAAACATCCTGTTTCAACTGCGGGCGCGGCCGTCATCCATGACGGCCGATTACCGTTGCGGTCGTGTTGTCGCGTCGATTGTCGTTGATGATAACCGACGATTACGATTGCGATTGTCATTGACGGTCGATTACCGTTGCGACCGCGTTGTCGCGTCGATTGTCGTTGATGATAACCGACGATTACGGTTGCGATTGTCATTGAAGTCGAATTTACCGTTGCGCCCGAAAAGTTTTTCGTCTACAATGTCGGCGAGCGATTTATTTTTAGGAGGGGAAATTTTATGGCTGCACACGTCATCAACGAAGCGCGCCGTTGCCTGCAATGCAAAAAGCCGCTGTGTCGTCTCAAAGGTTGTCCGATTCAAACCGACATTCCCGAAATGATTCGGCTGTTTTTGGCAGGTCAAACCGAAGAGGCAGGTCGCATGTTGTTTGAAAACAACCCGCTGAGCGTCGTCTGTTCGCTCGTCTGCGACCACGAAAACCAGTGCGAAGGCAACTGCATTCAAGGCAAACGCAAGGAAGGTGCCGCCGTCCAGATTCCGAATATCGAAAACTACATTTCGGATTTCTACTTCGACAAAATCAGCCTGGAACGTGCGCCCGACACGGGGCAACGCGTCGCGATTATCGGTTCGGGTCCCGCGGGCATTACGATTGCCATTAAACTTGCCGCACTCGGCTACCGAATCACGATTTTTGAGCGCATGGACAAAGTTGGCGGCATGATGCGTTACGGCATTCCCGCTTTCCGCCTGCCGAAAAAAATTCTCGACCGCTACCAAAACAAGTTGCGTCAAATGGGCATTCACTTCCGCCCGAACACGGCTATCGGCGGCGCGTTGCACCTCGACGACCTGTTTAACGACGGCTATGACGCGATTTTTATCGGCACGGGCGTTTGGCGTCCCCGTCGACCGCACGTCAAAGGCGAATCGCTCGGCAATGTCCACTACGCGATTGACTACCTGCAAAATCCCGACGCGTACGATTTGGGCGACACGGTTGCGATTATCGGCGCGGGCAATTCGGCTATCGACGTTGCGCGAACGGTCGTGCGTCAAGGCAGCCGACGCGTCACGCTTTACGCTCGCCGTCAAAGAATTGCCGCAAGTCAGCGCGAACTCGATTACGCGACGATTGACGGCATTGAAATTCAGCAGGGCATGGCGATTACCGAATTCACCGAAAAAGGTCCCGTGTTCATTCCGCGAATTTACGACGACGAAGGCAACCTTGTGCGCGAAGATCCGCCCGTTTTGATGCCCGCAGATTCGACGATTATCGCGATAAGTCAAGGTCCCAAAGACAAAATCGTCAACACGACGCACGACTTGACCGTCGACAAAAACGGCTTGATTGTCGTCGACGAAACCGGTCGCACGACCCGCGAAGGCGTTTTTGCTTCGGGCGACGTTGTTGCGGGCGCGAAAAATGTTGTGCTCGCCGTGAAATATTCCAAAGCCGTCGCCGTCGCAATGGACGAGTATTTGACTTCAAAGCGCAACGCTTCGCCCGAAACTTCGACCGACGCGCAGTAAATTTCATCACGCAAAAAAATTAACCGCCCGATACGTCGAGCGGTTTTTTGTTTGCTGTAACGCTTGATGTGTCGGGCAGTCAACCAAATTGTTCCGCCACTTTTAAAGTGGCTTTTTTGTTGCGGTAACGTCAATCGGCGGCGTAAAACTTTTGAATCGCAGCGGATGACCTGTCAGCATTTTTCATGAACGCGTCGTAATCTTTCGGCACGTGCCCGATGTCGTAAGCAATGCGCCCGCGTTTGCTCAACTCGTAAGCCAAAACTGTTGCCGTCGGTCCCAGAATCAGCGCGACAACCATGTCTTCGGGGTATGTCAAAATCTTGTTAAATATCTCGTCGAAGTGCCGCCAAGCGTTGATTCGCGGGGCAAGCAAAATTTCTTTGTACGTCGCGCCGTCGAAAAAGTCGTGCGTGATGTTTTTGAAAACCGTTTCTCCCGCGACGACAAGCACCTTGCGCCCGTTGAACAGTGTCTTGAGCTTTTGGAACCGCTCCGCGCAGAATTCCAACGATTTGTTCGACATGTACCCGCCCAAGCAAGCGTCGACGTAAGTTTTTGACTCGTCGCAGTGCTCGGCGAAAAATTTTCGGAACGGCGGAATATTGAACGTGTAGTAACGCTTGTGGTACGGATTGGAATTGCGCTCGATGTCGTCGCGGATGTACCAATAATATCGCGGTAGACCGACATAGCAATCCGTTTCAGGCTCCGACAAAATCTGCAGAAGTTTTTGCGCAAGCCGTTCGTCGCATTCCTGAAAGTCCAGCGGGATGTTTTTGATCAACTTGCATTCGCCGTCGCCCAAACGACAAAGACTTTTGCCCGACGAAAGCAGTTCGTCAATGCACGTCGGCACGTCCAAAATTTTCGGTCGCCACGGCTGTTCGTCCCGCAACTCGTAAAAATATTTGTCCGCAACGAAATCGAGCGTCGTCATGATGTTTTGCGCGTCTTTTTCCTGAATCGGCACGCGCATTAACAACTCGATATTCTTGCGAAATGTCGGGTTTGCCAAACACTGACGGAAAAGTTCCACAGACTTTGCCTCCTCGGCTGTTATCGGCGAATTTGTCGGATAACCGTTTTCAACGACGGATTTGATTCTGTCAACGACGACCTCGGAAGCGTGCCCGTTGTCGGTAGGTTTGATGTTGTCCAGAAATTTCTTTATCGCAAGCTTGGCGGTTGCCTCGTCGAAAGTTGCAACGCAATCGAAAAGTTCCGCCTCCGTGCGACAGATTTTGTACGGCAAATCGAAATACAGTTGCTTGAAGCCGCGTTCTTTGGTGTAAGCGTCGAAGTCTTTGGCAAAGACGAACACGGGCTTGCGCGAAATCATGAAGTCGTAAATCACGGACGAATAATCCGAAACCAGCACATCCGAAACAACGATAAGCTCCTGCATGTCGGGGTAAGCGGTCGCGTTTACGATTTTCCCGCCGTCGAAAGTTTGTTTGGCAAAATCCGTGTTCGCAACGTTCGGGTGGAAGCGCACAAGCAAAGTCCATTCGCCGCCGAATTTTTTTCGCAACGCGTCGAGAAATTTTTCCGCGTCGAACTTGTAAACGTCGGAGGCACTCTTGTCGTCGCGAAAAGTCGGCGCGTACATTGCGATTTTGTTTTCGGGCGGCACGTTCAAAGTCTGTCGCACACGGGCAACAAGTTTGTCGTCGCGGCGGAAGAAAATATCGTTGCGCGGCAAACCGACGTTCAAAATTTCGCCCGTGTACCAAAAGGCTCGCCTGAACTCGTCGAACTGTTCGTCGGAGCTGACCAGCATCAAATCGGTTATCGCGGAATTGGCTTTGCTCTCGTTCAAATAGCGCGGCGACAAAGTTTCTTCGGCGTCTTTTTCGATGTGCTTAAAGCCGGTACCGCCGTGCCACGTCATGACGAAAAATTGTCCGGCCTTCTTGCGCGGGAAGGGCAACAAATTTTTCGTGTTCGACACGATGATTTTTGCCGTCGCCAGTTCGTAAACCGAATCGAGGCTGCCGTAGATGACCTTGCGGATTTTTGCGGGCATCGGCTCGTTGACGTTGCGGACAAGCCAAACCAAATCATACGGCAAATTTCGACGCAAAATTTCTTCGGCGATGTATTTCGGGTTGCAACCGTAACCCCTGCCCAGAAAGTTGACGAAGACAATTTTTCGCGGTGACAAGTCCGCACGATTAATCAGCGACACGACGTTGTTGTTAAGTTGTTGATTTTGTTGCGCAAGAAGTTCGGCTTGTCGACGATAGAGGTGGTAGCCGTGGAAAAAAAATCGTGCGAAAATCTCTCCGTCACCGAAAAATTTTCTCAGCGTTTCAGAAGCAGCGGCATTCATCTGCGGGCTTACGGTCAACTTTTTGTAATGCGGCGTCGTCTTGTCGCGGACAAACCTGTCGATAAATTCGTTGAGCATTCGCTCGGAAAAAGTTTCGCGACCGTTGAAATTCGGCAGTCGATCAAGAAGCCTTTTCAAATACGCAGAACCGTACAGCATGCCTTCAATACGCTTGGAATAATTCTTCGTGTCCTGCGTCGTCATGATTGAGCCGCTGCGTCTGCGGTAAACGTAAAGCGACTCGTGCAAGATGTAATAGCGTCGGGTTAAGCAAAACAGCGCGAAACTGAACGGCTCGTCTTCGGAAATGATGTTTAAAAATTCGATGTGATTTTCTTCGAGGAAGTCGCGTCGATAAAGACAAAGCCAAGCCATGGGCCAAGTGGCGTAATTTTTCCAGTGCTCCTCAAGCCGATAGAGGATGTCGTTCGACAGGAAACCTTCCGTGTTAAATTTGTCCCATTCGAGTTTCAAGTTTTCTTGACGAATCGGCTCCGGCTCGTCCTGTGTAAGTTCGTAACGACCCGCCGCGTGAACAACCTGTGCGTTTGTGCGTTCGGCAGCGTTGAAAAGTTTTTCCAGCGCGTCGGGCAAAATAAAATCGTCGCTGTCGACGAAGTAAATGTATTTGCCGCGTGCGTGTTTCATGCCGGTGTTTCTTGCGGGACCCAAGCCTTGATTTTTTTCGTGGCGAACGAGACGAATTTTATCGTTGCCGCCGTAAAGTTTTTGGCAAATTTCGACGGACTTGTCGGGCGAGGCGTCGTCGACCAAAATTAATTCAAAGTCTTGAAACGTTTGTGCCAAGATGCTGTCGATGCAACTTTTTATGTAACGTTCGACTTTGTAAACGGGAACAATCACCGAAATGCTCGGTGTGTTTGTCATGCTATCACCTCCAAATTATTCGGGCAATTCGTCAAGCATTTTGAGCTTTGAGCCGTCCGCGAAGATTATTTCGGTAACTTCGATGTGAATTTCGCTTTTGCGCAGACCGCGTTTCATTGCGTTGGAGTCGGCGCGCACGAACGGATTTAAAACTTTCGTCACGGTGAACGTTTGCAAACCTTGCGGCTTTTGGTACATGTCGATTGTGAACGGCGAATAACTTTCGGTTTCGTCCTTGCCGATGATGATGTTGCCGACGATTTTCGACAGGCGTTGTTTGGAGCGCACGTCCGCTTTAATGGCGATATTCAGGTTCTGCGAAAAGCCGTATTCGTCGCCGCCCGCGTTTTTGACGGAAAAATCTTTGACGTTAAAAATTTCGTCCATCTGCCGACCGATTGGCGCGTTGAGCGAATCAAGTTTGCGTTTGAGCGAACGTTGGCAGCCCTCCCAATAGCCGTCGAAACCTTTGGCACTCGTGACGCGCAAAAGATTTTCGTCCGCGTGTGTAAGTTCCAATTCCAGCTCAAAACTGAACTTCATGTAATGGTTATACAGCGTGACGGTTGCAACTTGCACGTCGCCTTCGGAACGCGGTTTTGTGACGGAGCGAATTTCGCAGGAATCGACGCCCGATTTTTTCAGAAACTTTTGCGCGGCGGTCATGTCCTGCGGGAAGGTCACCTTGCCCGTCGAAATGAATTCTTCGGCGGCGGCACGTGCGCTTTGAACGAAGTCGGATTTTTGACTTTCGTAGCGGCGATTGACTTCGTCCATTGAGTAAGCCGTCGGGTCAAGCGTCGCGTTAATCTGCGCGGTCAAAATTTCTTTGGCGGCCTCGTCAATGAGCGCGTCCGTGTCGATGAATTTTCGGAATTCGGCAAGGTCGTGTTTGTCGACGGCGTTGCGTGCGGCACGAACGGGATTTGCGGGTTGCGACTTGATTTGTTTGTACGCGTAAAAAGTGCCCAGTCCGACGACGCCCGTCAAAATCAACAGCACGCCGATTATCAGCAAAATTGTTTTCGTGTTCATGTCAATGCGTTGAATGTTACTTTTCTTTGACAGCGCCAAAGAAAAGTAACCAAAAGAAAAGCGCTTTGACCCGGAATTTTCGCATCACGCGAAAAACTCCGGGCGGCCGCACGTCCTGTGCGGCCGGGTATTCGCTTCGAATTGCGTTTTCGTCACGTTTCATGTCAGTAAATCGGGTCGTCGTGCACGTGTCAAAGCAAGCGATTGTTCGTCGCGCCATTTTTTTATTTCGGCATGGTTGCCCGACAACAAAACTTCGGGGACCAGCTTGCCCTCGAAGTCTCGCGGTCTGGTGTATTGCGGGAAACCGAGCCGTCCGTCAAAAAACGAATCCGTTTCAGCCGACTCCGCTGACCCCAAAACGTCGGGCAACATGCGCGCCACCGCGTCGACGATAACCATTGCGGGCAATTCGCCGCCCGTCAACACGTAATCGCCGATTGAAATCAGTTCGTCGGCAAGGTCGTAAATTCTCGCGTCGAAGCCTTCGTAATGTCCGCAG
>JAFVBP010000061.1 GCA_017479925.1 Selenomonadaceae bacterium
ACCGAATCGACTGCGTTCGAGAGCCTCGACGGGACGCGCCGACAGTTCGTTTCCGATTGGTATTTTGCCGCGATTGGAGACGTAACCTTTCGGTCGACGCGGCTTGCCACGATGCCGCAAATGTCTTATTGCGCCGCGATTTCCTGTTGAACGTTTTTGTTCGGGCGACAACTGAAGTTCGAGGAAAAGTTTCTTGACGAGTTTGAACAAGTCTGGCTTTTCAAGTAATTTGTGCGGGCGACATTTTTTCCGTCGTCGCTTGTAACGCGTTTGGGCTTTGCTTGGCAAGTAGTTGTCGCCGTTTCCGGCAAGTTCGCGATAAATCGCTATCAATTCGCGCTCCGTTATGCTAAGATGTTTGTAACTCATGGTGTTCCTGCTTTCTGCTTTGAGTTGTAAACATTTTAGCAGAAAACTATGAGTTTTTCATTGTGTTGCACTTGGATTGTACATTCAGCCGAGCAGTGGAAGACTTACATAAGCAAATTTATTTGATACGGTGATTAAATGGCGCAGGTTCGTACACGTAAGCGCGGCTGAAACTGCAATTAGGAATTTGAAATTGAACGCGAAATCACGCTCAAAGATTTTATGTCCGCGTGGCTTGAAAACGTCGTGTCGACGAACGTCAAGCCGTCGTCAATGCAAGCTTATCAATCGCATTTCAATAATCAAATCGCGCCGCATTTGGGCGAAGTCAAAGTTCAAGACTTGACGCCGGCATTGCTCGACGAGTGGATGAGAAAACTCCTGCAGTCGGGCTTGAGTTGGTCGGATGTCGATTTCGCGGCGAAAAGAATAACCGTCCGCCGAAGTACAGAAACAAGCTCGGATATTTTTTGACGTCGCCCAAAACCAAGTCAAGCAACCGCTATGTACTCGTCGACGATTTTCTGTTGGACAAACTCAAACTTTGGCAAGCCCGTCGGCGAAAAAGTTTCGTTGGTCTGTGCGCGTGAGGGCGGACATTTGGTTTCGCGTTTTCGTGCAACAAAAATCGCCGCTCGAACTTGACGGTGCACATTTAATTCACGTCGACGACCTCGAAAGCATATCGGTCGCTACTTAAAAATAAAAAACAGCTCCTTCCGCCGTGGACGGAGTTGTTTTTTTGTCCGCGAAGAATACACCCGAAAACGTTTGAGATGCGTTGTAAAAATGCCGTGTTCGCGCCGTCACCGACAAAAAAACGATCGGCTTGAACAAATTTCCATACTGCTTGTCGACGTTAAAAATCATTAATGCTATAATGCACAGGAATTTTTCCAAAAGGAGGCTTGTGCATTGCTGAAACAGCGAACTTTAGGAAATAAAATTTCCTGCGCGGGCGTCGGCTTGCATTCGGGCAAAAAAGTTCAGCTTGAATTGCAACCCGCCGACGTCGACAGCGGGATAATTTTTTTGCGAACGGACTTGCCCGATCAACCGAAAATTCACGCGACCGCCGACAAAGTCAGCGCGACGATTCGGGCAACGATGTTGGAAGAAAACGGCGCGAAAGTTTTCACGATTGAACACCTGATGAGCGCGCTAAACGTCTGCGGCGTGGACAACTGCGAAATCGCGCTCGACGCCGAAGAACCGCCCGTTTTGAGCGGCAACTCGATTGATTTTTTCCGCATGATTAAATCGGCAGGCACCGTCGAACAAAATGCCGCACGCAAGTTCACGCATGTGGAAAAAATTTATCGCGTGGACGCCGACGACGGACGTTTCGTGATGGTTTTGCCTTACGACGGCTTTCGCGTCAGCTTCGTGTCGGTCAATCCGCACCCGCTGATTGGCATTCAATACGCGGACTTCGAGATAACCGAAGAAATTTACGCCGCCGAAATTGCACCTGCGCGAACGATCGCTTACGAAAAGGAAGTTGCCGCTTTGCACAAGATGGGTCTCGGACTTGGCGGCACGCTTGAAAATGTCATCGTCTACAACGACGACGGCTGGCTTAACGAATTGATTTATCCCGACGAACTTGTCCGTCACAAGATTTTGGACGTCATAGGCGACCTGCGGCTTGCGGGCATTTTTAATTGTCATGTCGTGGCGGCGGCGTCGGGTCACGCGCTCAACACCCAACTTGCGAAAAAAATTTATTTAGGAACAAGTGACAAGTGACAAGGGACAAGTCACGAGACACTTAACAACTTGTCCCTTGTCCCTTACAACTTGTCCCTTACAAAGGAGAGATAGCGATGATTTTGGAAATCGAAGACATCATGAAGATTTTGCCGCACCGCCCGCCCATGCTTTTGGTTGACAGAATTTTGGAAATCGACCCGTTCAAGTCGGCAACCGGTCTGAAAAACATCACCATGAACGAACCGCAATTCGCGGGACATTTTCCTGGTCATCCGATAATGCCGGGCGTCTTGCAACTCGAAGCAATGGCTCAAGTCGGCGGCGTCGCCATGCTCTATCCCGAAGAACACCGCGGCAAAATCGCACTTTTCGGCGGCATGAACAACATTAAGTTCAAAAAGATGGTCGTGCCGGGCGACACACTCATCACCAAAGCCGAAATCGTCAAAGTTCGCGGACTTATCGGCGTTTTGCACACGGACGGTTACGTTGACGACAAACTCGTCGCAATGGCGGATTTTACTTTCGTGCTCAAAGGTCACGACGAACTGTAATGTCTTCGGGAGTGGAGCAGATGATTAAATTAGATAACACGGGCGACCCGTCGACAAGTGCCGCCGACATTCATCCGAGCGCAATCGTTTCGCCGAGTGCACGAGTGGGCGCAAACGTCACAATCGGTCCGTATTGCATTATCGGCGACGAGGTGGAAATCGGCGACGGCTCCGTTATCGGTCCGCACGCCGTTATCGAAAAGTGGACTTCATTGGGCAAAAATTGCCGCGTCTATCAATTCGCCTCCGTCGGTGCCGAACCGCAGGATTTGAAGTTCAAAGGCGAGCGAAGTTACACCTTTATCGGCGACAGGACGACAATCCGCGAAGGCGCGACAATTCACCGTGCCACGGGCGAAGGCAACGAAACGCGTATCGGCAACGATTGTTTGCTTATGGCGTACATTCACGTCGCGCACAACTGCACTTTGGGTAATCACGTCATCATGAGCAATTTGGCAAGTTGCGCGGGTCACGCTATCGTTGAAGATCGCGTTGTTATCGGCGGTATGGCGGGCGTTCACCAATTCGTGAAAATCGGGCGCAACGCAATGGTCGGCGGCATGAGCAAACTCGTTCAAGATGTCGTGCCGTACACAATCGTCGACGGGCACCCCGCCAAAGTCGTCGGCTTGAACAACGTCGGCATTTCGCGGGCGGGCATTCCGCTTGAATCGCGCCGCTTAATTAAAAAGGCGTATCGGATTTTGTATCGCTCAGGTTTGAATTTGGCGGAGGCAATAGCCGTCATTGAACAGGAAGTTGATTCGTGCGAAGAGGTCGAACACTTCCTGCGCTTTTTACGAAACGCCGAACGTGGCATCTGCCGCGAACGCCGCGACTTTGAAAGCAACTAGAATTCATTACGCATTACGCATTTCGCATTTCGCATTGATTTTACGGAGGTTTTGTTAATGGAAAAGCTCGGTATCTTAGCCGGAACAGGTAAACTGCCCGTCGAGTGCGCACGCGCCGCCAAACAGCTCGGTTACGAAATTTATGCCGTCGGTTTGCTCGCGGACTCCGACCCGTCAATCGCGCAGTTCGCCAAAGATTATCAATTTATCAGCGTCGCACAACTTGACGCGGTTTTGAATTACCTGACGACCAATCAAGTCAAGCAAGTCACGATGATCGGCAAGGTCACCAAAGAATTGCTGTTCAACGGCGCAGTTCAGCCGGATGCGCACATGTTGCAATTAATCATGTCGCTGCCCGACCGCCGCGACGACACAATCATGATGGCTTTCGTGCGCGAATTGGCACGGGCGGGCATTCAAACTTTCGACCAAACCGCGCTGATTCGCAAACTTATGCCACGCCGCGGAACAATCACCCGTCGCGAACCGACCGAAGTCGAACGTCAAGATATGGATTTCGGTTTCCGTATCGCCAAAGAACTCGGCAGGCTTGACATCGGTCAAACCGTCGTCGTCAAAAATCGCGCGGTCATGGCTCTCGAAGCTATCGAAGGCACGGACGCCTGTATCGAACGCGGCGGCAAGTTGGCCTGCGGCGGTGCCGTCGTCGCCAAAGTTTCCAAGCCGCAACAGGATAACCGCTTCGACGTGCCGACCGTCGGTTACCGCACGGTTGAAAATATGGCGAAAGTCGGCGCAACTGTTTTGGCGATTGAGGCGGGCAAAACTCTGCTCGTCGAACGCGAACGCATGATTTCTTTCGCGGACGACAACGGCATTTCAATCGTCGCAATGTGAGGTTTTTGCAGTGAAGAAGTTTTTATCTGTAGTTGTCGCGGGCTTGACGGTACTGTCACTTATGACCGTCGACGTTTCTGCCTGCACAATCACACTGGTGACAAAAGGCGCATCCGCTGACGGCAGTGTCTTCGTGTCGCATTCGGATGACGGTTTCGGCGGCGACCCAAACGTCGTATTCGTGCCCGCCAAAAATCACAAGTGCGGCAGTATGCGTCCCGTGTATCCGTCTGCCGCCGCAATCGACGAGATGCCCGAATATAATTGTTACTTCAGTCCGCATTTGGTCGCGCCCGAACGCTCCGAAGCGTACAACTTCCCCGACAAGCCGAAAACTAAGCCGATCGGTTACATTCCCGAAGTCGAACACACTTACGCTTACATTGACGCCGACTATTCCGTCATGAACGAACACGGCTTGATGTTGGGCGAGTGTACCGACAAATCTGCGCATTTGCCCAAAGTTGCTTACAAAGACGGCGGCGGAATTTTTTACTCGTCCGAACTCGGTTGCGTCGCTTTGGAACGGTGCAAAACTGCCCGCGAGGCGATTGAACTCATGGGCGCGCTTATCGACGAATACGGGCTTTACGGCACGGCTGAAGCTCTGTTCGTCGCCGACCGTGACGAAGGTTGGCTGTTTGAAATGCAACCGACGCCCGACGGCAAAGGCGTTTGGATTGCCGAAAAAATTCCCGACGGACATTTTTCAATCGCCGCGAATCAGTTGCGAATTCGTACGATACGCGAAGGCGACCCGAATCAAATTTTCAACCCGAAGTTGCCGCAGATGTTGGAGCAACTCGGTTGGGCTGCTTACGACGCGCAAGGCAATTTGGATTGGGTGAAATCTCTGCGCGGCGAAGAGTGGAATCACCCGTACTGTTCGATGCGGCGTGTGTGGCGCGGATTGAGCACCGTTGCCCCGTCGCTGAAACTTTCGCCGACCGTCAGCGATTGGGATTCGGATTATTACCCGCTCAGCGTGCGCCCCGACAAAAAGTTGACCGTCACCGACGTGATGAATTTGTACCGCGATTATTATCAAGATACCGAATTCGACAAGTCGGCAAGCAATTTCGCGGGTCTTTACGGTTCGCCGTATCATTACGAAAACGAAAAACGCACCGAACGGGCAATTCTTTCGGCGAAAACGTCTTACACTTACGTCGCGCAGGTTAACGACAAATTGCCCGCGCCGATTTGTTGGGTGTCGATTAACACGCCGTTTGAAAATCCGTTCGTGCCGTTCGCCGTCGCGAAAATGCCCGCCGCTTACGAAAAGGCTTTGCGCGACACTTACGACGCGTCGAAGATGTATTGGGCTTCCGCTCAAGTCATGGCGTTGACGCAAGGCTTTTGGAACGTGATTAGCCCGACGGTTGCCGAAGCCGTCAAGCAATCGGAGGCGAATTCGCTTAAACTTGTCGAATCGTCCGCGGGCTTGTCGAAAGATAAATTCGTCGCGGCTTTGAATCGGAACGCGGTCAAAGTTTTCGACGATTGGAAAAATCTTTACACGCGGCTTTTGATTAAATACAACGGCGGTGCAGGCGTCACCTACGACGAACGGCACTTGCCCGCGCCCGACGTGCCGTCGAAATATTGAGGCGTCGACCGTGAAACTTCCGCAGTGTGAAATTCTTCCGTCGACAACCGCGCAGGAAATTTTGTTCGTGACGGGCGGACGCGCTCCCGACGTTGACTGGTTTACGAACGTTGCCGACGGGCGAAAAATTTTTTGCGTCGACCGCGGCATCGAAATTTGTCGGGCGTGCGACCTTGTGCCCGAAATTTTGATTGGCGACTTCGACAGCGCGAATCAAACTTCCGTCGCTTGGGCGCGCACAAAAAAAATCCCCGTCGAACGGCACCCCGTTGACAAGGATTTGACCGATACTCAACTTGCGCTCAACCGTGCGGTTGAACTTTTCGGCGAACACGTCGCGCTTATGACGGGCTGTTTCGGCGGACGCGTCGATCACCTTTACAGCACGATTTTCACCTGCGCGGCGTCGTCGACGAAGATTTTTCTTGCCGACGAACGCGAAATTATTTTCTTCGTGACGGGCGGCGAATCGATTGACGTGACGTTTAATCGCCGACCGCTTGCGCTGTCGCTGTTGCCCGTGAGCGAAATTTGTTCGGGCGTGACTATTAAAAATGTCCGCTGGGAACTTGACGGCGCGACGTTGACGCAAAATTTCCCGAACGCCGTAAGCAACCGCGTCACGGGCGGCGAAGTTTCAATCGGCGTCGAAATCGGCAAGCTTGCGGTTTACCTGTGCTTTACCGATGCGGCAACTGCTTAACCCACTGATTCAAGGTGTCGTTGTCGACGTGCCCGCGAAAAACTCTGCCTTCAATCCACGTGACCGACGAATCGCAGCTCGGCTTGAGTTCAGCCAAAGTGTTGCCGAAGCCCGAACCGCCCGATGTCGCAAAAAGCACAATCGTCTTGCCCGAAAAATCCGCGCTTTCAAGGTAGCTGTTGACGATGTGCGGCGCGACGTACCACCAAATTGGAAAGCCCAAAAAGATCGTGTCGTAAGCCGCAACGTCAGCACTTTCCGCCAAAGCGGGACGCGAAGTTTTGTCTTCCATTTCGACGGAACTGCGCGACTTTGAGTCGTTCCAGTTCAAGTCTTTGCCGCTGTACGTCGTCTGCGGTTTGATTTCGACAATGTCCGCGCCGAGGAATTTCGCCAAGTTGTTCGCAAGCCTGCGCGTTGTGCCCGTGGCAGAAAAGTAAGCAACCAGATTTTTCATCTCAATACCTCCGAATTGGTTTGTCGTGTGAATTCAAAGTGAACCGTATCGTCACCGAAAGATTTTTTCGAGACTTCGTAACGAATCGCCGCGTCGGACACGGGGCGATTTTTTTTGTCGTCGTCGTCCAAAGTCGGCGGCTTAAAAACGTTAATGATGTCGTCGAGTTTCGCGCCGTCTTCAAACATGTGAATCGCCTCCTCAGTAACCGAAGACTTCAGCCGCACGTTTCATGTTGTCGCGGAGTTTGACGCCGAACGGGCAACGAGTTTCGCACGCGCCGCATTGAATACACTCGCCCGCGTGATGAGTCAAAGCCGCGTAATGTTCGCGCACGGTTTCGGGCACGGACTTTTGAGCCGCCGTCAAGTGCAGGAACTTCGTCACGGACGCAATGTCGATTTTCTTGACGCACGGCGCACAGTGACTGCAGTAAACGCAATGTCCCTGCCAACTGATTTTCGGGAAGGTCGCAAAGGTCGCCGCGAAATCTTTTTCGGCGTCGGAAGCGTCTTCGTAAGCGACGGATTGATTGAACTGTTCGACGGAGTGCGCGCCCGCCAAAACGCAGGCGACACCCGGTCGGCTAAGCGCGTAGTGGATGCATTGGTGCGCCGTCAACGCAACGCCCGCAGGCGACAGCTCGGCGTCAAGCAAGTCACCGCCGCCGAA
>JAFVBP010000062.1 GCA_017479925.1 Selenomonadaceae bacterium
ACCGAATCGACTGCGTTCGAGAGCCTCGACGGGACGCGCCGACAGTTCGTTTCCGATTGGTATTTTGCCGCGATTGGAGACGTAACCTTTCGGTCGACGCGGCTTGCCACGATGCCGCAAATGTCTTATTGCGCCGCGATTGCCTGTTGAACGTTTTTGTTCGGGCGACAACTGACGTTCGAGGAAAAGTTTCTTGACGAGTTTGAACAGCTCCGGATTTTCAAGTAATTTGTGCGGGCAAGATTTTTTTCGTCGTTTGCGATAACGCGCCTGAGCCTTATTTGGCAAGTAGTCGTTGCCGTTGCGGGCAAGTTCGCGTGAGACAGTTGACTTGTTTCTGCCGAGCAATTTGGCTATTTGGCACGCAAAAGAAAAGTAACACAAGCCACGCGTTGACTTTGACGGGCGCAAACGTTATGATTCAAGCCTAAACTATCGGAGGTGATTGACCAATGTGGCGCGGACTTTACACGGCGGCAACGGGTATGATTAGCGAACAGAAACGCACCGACGTTATCGCCTCGAACCTTGCCAACGCCGCAACGACAGGTTACAAGCGCGACGTGACCGTTCACAAAGAATTTCATCAGATGCTTATCAAACGCGTCAACGACCACGAAAGCAGCGGAGCTTTGGGCATGGACGTTGCGCCTTTCAATTCGCTCGCGGAACTCGGCACGTCGAAAGAAGACGTTACGCAGTTCAAAGGCTTCAACGCCGACCCGTT
Organism: Selenomonadaceae bacterium; assembly: GCA_017479925.1. GTDB lineage: Bacteria > Bacillota > Negativicutes > Selenomonadales > Selenomonadaceae > Quinella. Next base: position 728 of record JAFVBP010000062.1, read on the forward strand.
CCGACGCCCGAATATCGGCACGCTCGGCTTGGGCGACTACATTGACGAAATTGCCGTCGACTATCAACAGGGCGCGCTTGAATCGACGGGCAACGCTTTCGACATGGCTGTTGTCGGCGACGGTTTCTTTGCCGTGCAAACTCCCGACGGCGTGCGTTACACCCGTAACGGCGCGTTTTTCAAAAATCGGCAAGGTTTCATTCAGGACATCCGCGGCTACAATCTGCTTGACGTGCAGGGCAACCCGATTCGCATTCCCGCGAACGTCCCCGACTCACGCGTGCTTGTCACGGGCGACGGCACGGTTTACGTACCCGGCAATTTGACGCGGATCAATCCCGTGACCAACCAACTTGAGGCATACGGCAACATGGACGCTCAACAACGTATCGCGCAGATTCAGCTCGTCGAATTCGGCGACAGGCTCGCCACGCAAAAGCAGGGCGACAATCTGTTTTATCTCGTCAACGACAACGAGGGCAACGAACCCGCCGCGAACGCCGTCGGGCAAAATGTTCGACCGCGAATTATGAATCCGGACGGGCAACCGCGACCCGCTTCGGGCGAAATTCTTCAAGGCGCGCTTGAAAAGTCCAACACCGCAATCGTCACCGAGATGGTTGAACTGATTCACAACCACAGACTTTATGAGGCAAACGCCAAAGCTGTTCAGACGCAAGACACAATGCTCGACAAATCCGTCAATCAAGTCGGTGCCGCGCAGTAGAGGTAACGGTCGCTTTAAAAGCGACGGAACAATTGACGCGACATATCGTTACTAACGTTCCAACGTTGTCGCCGCGAACTGAAATTTGTCACCGCGACGTTTCGACGGCTTCGGGTTTGTGACGGCGTTTCGGCTGTCAAGTAAAGGAATTTTTCACCATGATTGAAATCAAAAACCTGCAGAAATCCTTCGGTGAGTTGCACGTCCTCAAAGGCATTGACCTTAGTATCGACGAACGCGAAGTTGTCGTTATTATCGGTCCGTCAGGTAGCGGAAAATCGACGCTCCTGCGGTGCATTAATTTTTTGGAGGAACCGACGGGCGGCTCAATCACCGTCGACGGTATCCCGCTCGACAGCGAAGAAAACATCAACAAAGTCCGCGAAGAAGTCGGCATGGTTTTTCAACGCTTCAACCTGTTTCCGCATATGACCGTTTTGGACAACATCACGCTCGCGCCGATTAAAGTTCGCAAGATTGACCGCTCCAAAGCCGAACAAACCGCGCAGGATTTGCTTGACCGCGTCGGGCTTGGCGACAAGGCGGACGCTTACCCGAATCAATTAAGCGGCGGACAACAACAACGCGTCGCAATCGCTCGCGCTTTGGCAATGAATCCGAAAGTCATGCTCTTCGACGAACCGACAAGTGCGCTCGATCCCGAAATGGTCGGCGAAGTCCTCGACGTTATGCAACGGCTTGCCGAAAGCGGCATGACCATGATTATCGTCACGCACGAAATGGGTTTCGCCCGCGAAGTCGGCACGCGCCTGCTTTTCGTCGACGACGGCTATATCGTCGAACAGGGCAAGCCCAAAGACGTTTTTGAGCACCCGAAAGAAGAACGCACGAAGTCATTCCTGTCGAAAATCCTGTAGGATGCGCGGCAATGAAAGTTGCTATCTGCGGTTATCCGCCGCTCGCTCAACAAATTCAAGACGACCTGACAGCCGAAGACATCGAGTTTAAATTTTTTGTCGGCGACTTGGTCAGCGACCGCGGCGAAGATACCGAATTCACCACCGAATTGCCGACGATAACTTTTTTCGACTTTCGACGCCTCGTTGACGCGGGCGAACTTGACGGCATGGTTGTCGCCGAAGACGGTCGCAAAAATTTCACCAAAGCCGTCGTGCAAACCTGCAAGTTTTACCGCATTCCGAAACTCGGACTTTTGGATTTGCTCTATCAAAACGGGCTTTATTGGGCGGACGTCGAAAAATTTTTCATCGTCTACGCGGAAGCAAACATTGTCGACGGTTGCAATTTGAACTGCAAGGCATGTACGCATTTTTCGCCGCTGTTCAAGACGGACGAAATTTATCCGCTCGAAAACTTTCAACGCGACATCCGTCAGCTTGCCAAATGTTGCGACATCATCACTTTTCGCTTGATCGGCGGCGAACCGTTGTTGCTGAAAAATCTCGACGAGTACATCAAAATCACCCGCCGATACCTGCCGAATTCAAGTTTGCGCATTGCGACGAACGGCTTGCTCATACCGTCGCTGCCGCAAAAAATTCTCGACGCCATACGCGAAAACAGCTTTGAAATCGACATTACGCTCTATCCGCCGACAGTGAAAATCCTCGACAAAATCGAGGCGGTCTGCGTGCCGAACGAAATTTTGTGTAATCTCATGCCCTTCGACAAACCGGAAACTTTTAACGTCAACATGTCACTTCGCAGCGACTCCGACCCGATAAAATCTCAAAAAGTTTGCGTCAACGATACTTGTCGTTTCCTGCGCGACGTGAAAATTTACAAATGCCCCGTCGAAGCTTTGAGTTACAGGTTCGCCAAAAAGTTCGGGTTGGAAAATTTCCCGAAACCGTCGGGCGTCGATCTTTACGCGCAAAATGTCTCCGAAATGCTTTCGATGCTCGACAGAAATCCCGTGGAGTTGTGCCACTGGTGCTCCGAACGCACGCGAAAAATTCCTTGGGAAGTCGCCCGCCCGCCGAAACTCGAAGATTGGCTGGTGAATCCCGACGAATTGAACGGTCTCTGAAATCAAAAACTCCCCGCCACACGACGAGGAGTTTTTTTGTTGCCGCGAACTGCAATTAGGAATTTGCACGATGCCGACAGTCGCCGTTATTCGGCCGTCATCCGCGACGGCCTTAAATGTCAGCGTCGACGGTTATCACGGAGCCGGTCGTCGGTCGGTTCGTGAATTTTTCGCCCGAACAGTGACACGGCAAAATTCTTTCGACGCCCAAAGTCTTCAGCGCGGCAAGCGTGCGATTGATTCGCTCGTCGGTCGCGCCCGTCAAGTGCAAACCGCCAATCACCGTGCGTATCGGTCGCGAAAATCTGTCGGAAACGTCCGCCGCAATGTTGCAAACGCCGACATGAGCGCATGCCGTCACCACAGCCAAACCGTCGCCGTCGCGCAGAATCAAAGCAATTTCGTCGCTGAAGTTGTCGGGAATTTTGCCGTCGCCTTTGACGAATTTGGTCGGGATTGTCTCGAAATCGAAACGTCGCGCAAAGTTGCCGACAAGCCACGTGTCCGCGTCAATTTGCGTAACGTCGCGACAAATTTTCTGCTTGACGTTGTGCGCCGTCAAAAACTTTTCGTCGAAGCCTGTTCCGCGATATTTGAAGTTGTCGCCGTCGCGGGAAAATTTCTCCGTCCAAAAGCCCGCGCCCGTCACGAGCGTTTCAATCGGCGCAACGTCCAACAGTTTCGGGAAGCCGCCCGCGTGATCGTAATGTGCATGACTTATCGCCGCAACTTTCACCGCCGACAGGTCGACGCCCAAACGTTTCGCGTTGTCGAAAGCCGCGCCCGTGTGTCCGCAGTCGAAGACAAATTCCGTCGTCGCCGTCGTCACCAAAAAACTCAGCCCGTGTTCGGCAACCAAGCCGTCGGGTGCCGTGTTCTCAATCAAAGTACGCAGTGTCGTCATCGTGTTCACCTCAAAACGCTTGAAAATTTTCTGAACGTGTGCCATAATGCGTGCACTGCCATCACCCATGGTCACCCCTTTTGTTTGTCGAAGGGAGGTGGAAACAATGCTGGAGTTCTTCGCGACTGTAGCGGCCGGAGTGATTTCGGGACTCATCGTAAGCTATATCAGCAAGCGGTGGTTCTGAATCGGCAGAGCGACAATTCCAGGTGCCCCTGATTAATCGATTCACGCTCGGTTAAGGCAAAACGAAGCCCCCGTAACGGTTCACGCTCCGTCGCGGGGGTTATTCGTTCGGTGAAAACTTTGCCAGAGTTCCTTTCGGAAACTTCGTTATCTATAGCGCAAACAATCTACCACACGCACGCCGAAAAGTCAATCGGCAACGGTAAATCCGGCCGACACGGATGTCGGCCGCCCGCAGTTGAAACAGGATGTTTCACCTGCGGGATGTTTTCTTTTGGCAACGTGGACGTTGCATCCAATTTGCTTTGGCGTGTTCGCTTCGATTGGCGAGGCGATCAAACAAATTGTTCCCCCGCTTTCAAAGCGGGTCTTTTGCGCCAAAAGAAAGTAACATTACTGCGTCAACGATTCGTAGAGCTTGAAAAGCGCACCGACAATCGCGGGCTCGTCGTCGACAATGTCTTCAAGCCCGTAAGCTTTGGCGACCGCAATGTCGTTTGCTCGGTGAGCGCGTCGCAACTCGGCGGGCATCGTCAAT
>JAFVBP010000063.1 GCA_017479925.1 Selenomonadaceae bacterium
CCGAATTCAGCCGTACATTTTTCGCGGAGCTGAAAAAAATCAATCCCGATGCCGTCATGATCGGCGAAGTTTGGGAAGACGCGTCGAACAAAATCGCTTACGGCGTTCAGCGGCAATACCTGTGCGGCTACGAAATGGATTCGGCAATGAACTACCCGCTTCGTGCACACATCTTCGACTTCATTTTGGGACAGATTGACGGCGAACTTTGTATGCGTCGCATGGAAAGTTTGCGCGAAAACTACCCGAAAGAAAATTTCTACGCGATGATGAATTTGATTGCAAGTCATGACATCATGCGTCCCGTGACGATTTTCGGCGAGGCTCCGTATTACGACCAGATGCCTGCGGTTGAGCAATCGCGCTTCCGTCTTGACGCGGCTGCCGAAAAACTCGGCAAAGCTCGTTTGAAAATGGCGGCTCTGTGGCAGATGACGTACCCCGGCGTCCCGTGCATTTACTACGGCGACGAAGTCGGTATGCAGGGCTTCAAAGACCCGACGAACCGTCGACCGTACCCGTGGGGCGGCGGCGACCAAGAACTTTTGGCGACGTACAAAAAATTTATCAAACTGCGCAACGACAAGCTCGTCATGCAGACGGGCGAATTGTTGCCCCTGCCGTCGAAAGGCGACATGGTTGCTTATGCCCGCGTCATTCGCAACGGTCATGACGTTTTCGGGCATGAGGCGGACAACGACATTTATCTCGTCGCGTTTAACCGTTCAAACCGCGCCAAGGAAGTCAGCTTCGACGTGAGCGACTTCGCCAACGGCGTGTTCGTTGATGCCTTCGACGAAAACAATCCGAATTGCAAGTACCCCGTAACTCGCGGACGTGTCACGTTCAAGCTTGAGGCGTTGGAAGGTTTGCTGCTTCATCACGTCCCGCAACAGCAAAACTACGACCGTCGCGCAGGAATTTTGTTGCACCCGACAAGCTTGCCGTCGAAATACGGTATCGGCGACATGGGCAAAGAGGCGTTCGAGTTCGTCGACTTCCTCAAAGCCGCGGGTCAATCGATTTGGCAAATTCTGCCGCTGAACCCCGTCGGCTACGGTTATTCGCCGTATCAATCGCCGTCGGCTTTCGCGGGCAACCCGATGATGATTTCAATCGACGCGCTTATCGAAGACGGCTTGCTTGACGAAGGCGACATCAAAGTTCCGCTCAAACTCGGCAAGGCGAAATGGGTTGACTTCGAGTCCGTCGCCAAACTCAAAGATACCGCACTTGCAAAAGCGTTCGACAACTTCAAGTCGCGGCTCAAGTCGGACACGGCACTTGACAAGGCGTTTAAAATTTTCTGCAAGGAGCAAGCTTATTGGCTGGACGATTACGCCTTGTTCGCGGCAGTCAAGTCCAAACACGGCGGTTCGTATTGGATTGACTGGGACATCAAAATCAAGCAACGCGACAAGAAAACTTTGACGACGTTGCGCAAAGATCTTGCGGACGAAATTTTGTTCGTGCAGTTCGAGCAATTCATTTTCGAGCGGCAGTGGCAGAAACTTCACACTTACGCACTTGACCGCGGCATTCAGATTTTGGGCGACATGCCGATTTTCGTTTCGGCGGACAGCGCGGACGCCTGGGCGAATCAGCAAGAATTTCAGCTTGACGCGGAAGGTCACCCCGAAAAAGTCGCGGGAGTTCCGCCCGATTATTTCAGCGCGACGGGGCAACTTTGGGGCAACCCGCAATACGACTGGGACGAGATGGCTTCGACGAAATACAAGTGGTGGAAGTTGCGCTTCAAGCGGCTGTACGAGCTGGTTGACATTGTGCGCATTGACCATTTCCGTGCGTTCGAGTCGTATTGGTCGGTTGACGGCGACGCGAAGACTGCCATTCACGGCGAGTGGATTAAAGGTCCCGGCTTGAAGTTCTTCAACGAGATTCGCAAGGAAATTGGCGACGCGCAGATTGTTGCCGAAGACTTGGGCATAATCACCGACGCCGTCGACACCCTGCGCGAAGATTGCGGCTTCCCCGGCATGAAAGTTTTGCATTTCGCCCTGCACTACAACGAGGACGGTCGTATCGGCTTCGTCGCGCCCGAAAATTCCGTCACGTACACGGGCACGCACGACAACAACACGACGGTCGGCTGGTTCATGGAGGACGTTGACAACGACTCCAAAGCGACGATTGCCGCGCTGGTCGGTGCCGACGTTCGCCGTCCCGACGACGTTTGTCAAAAGCTGGTTGAGTTTGCTTACGCGTCGAATTCGCGTTTCACGATTGTCCCGATGCAGGACATTTTGAAACTCGACGGTCGCAACCGCATGAACACGCCCGGCACGGTCGGCACGAATTGGGGTTGGCGGCTCAAGCCCGATTACCTGTCCGAAACGGCGGCGGACAAGCTCAAAGCTCTGTGCAACAAATATCTGCGGTGAGGTGTTCACATGTCCGATAAAACTTTCACGGTCGAGAAAACTTGCCCGATTTGTAAAGAGTCGACGCGTGTCGTCAAGGTTCGTTCGCGCCTGCCCGTGCTCAAACGCGACGAAGACGGTTGCGTTCACTACGAAGATTTCAATCCGTATTACTACACGGTGTGGACGTGCGAACATTGCGGCTTTGCGGCGGACGAAAAAACTTTCACGACGAAAATGCCCGACCGTCACTTGAAAATTCTGCGCGGTGACTTGTTGGCTAACAAATTCGGCATTGATTTCGTCGAGGAACGCACGCTTGACGACGCGATTTTTGCCTTCAAGTTGGCGATAAGTTACGTCGAACAGGTCGAAGGCAAATTTTCGACGCAGGCAAAGTACGCGCATCAACTGGCGTGGATTTATCGCGACGCGGGCGACGAAAAAAACGAACGCAAGTTTCTTGAACGGGCGGCGAAACTTTACGATTCTGCGCTTGCCAAAGAAACTTTCCCCGTCGACGGGCTGTCGGATTCGGGTGCGGTGTATTTAATCGGCGCAATTTATTGGCACCTCGGTGAGCCCGAAAAATCTGCGGCGTATCTGTCGCGGCTCGTCGGTGATGACGGTTTGCGCAGCCGTGACCCGCG
>JAFVBP010000064.1 GCA_017479925.1 Selenomonadaceae bacterium
CCAATCGTTCCGTTGCTTTTGAAGTGACCGCGAATCAACCGGCAAGCGCGGCGTTTCCATAAAACTTTTGAGCGGTTGGTATGCATTTAAAAGTATACAAGAATACAACGGCTTCACGTATTTACATACCGTTTCGTTATGGTTATAATCGCGCCGTCAGCTGATAAAGATTTTTTGTAAGGTGTGATTGACATGAACAGCGGAGACACGGCTTGGGTTCTCGTAAGCGCGGCGTTGGTTTTCGTTATGACGCCGTCGGTCGCGCTCTTTTACGGCGGCATGGTTCGCAGCAAAAACGTTTTGGCGACGATAATGCAGTCGCTGTTCGTCCTGGGCATGGTGTCGGTTGAGTTTATCTTAATCGGCTACACGCTGGCTTTCGGCGCGGACGTGAACAGCTTAATCGGCGATCTGTCGAAGGTCGGCTTGTCGGGCGTCGGCTACAATCTGCTTGACGGCACGGCGATTCCCGAATTGGCTTTCGTCGCGTTCCAATGCATGTTTGCGGCGTTGACTCCCGCGCTGATAACGGGCGCATTTGCCGAACGCATGAAGTTCAAAGGCTTCGCGCTTTTGATGCTTCTGTGGGCGATTTTCATTTACAACCCGATGGCGCATTGGGTTTGGGGTGGCGGCTTCCTGGCACAACTCGGCGCGTTGGACTTCGCGGGCGGGCTGGTGATTCACATCTTGAGCGGCGTGAGCGGCTTGACGATTTGTATCCTGCTGGGCAAGCGGCGCGGCTACGGCAAGTCGGCAATGGTTCCGCACAACATCCCGATGACGGTTCTCGGCGCGGCGGGACTTTACGTCGGCTGGTTCGGCTTCAACGCGGGTTCGGCTCTCGGCGCGAACGAATTGGCGGCAAATGCTTTCGTCGTGACGCACGCGGCGGCGGCGGCGGGACTGCTCGGTTGGGTATTGCCCGAATGGATTCGCAGCGGCAAGCCGACAATTCTCGGCGCGGTGTCGGGACTGGTCGCGGGTCTCGTCGCGATAACTCCCGCGGCAGGTTACGTGACGGTTCTGCCAAGCGTCGCAATCGGTTTAATCGGCGGCGGCGTCTGTTACGCGGCGGTTACCGTCATCAAAGAAAAATTCGGCTACGACGATTCGCTCGACGCTTTCGGCGTGCACGGTATCGGCGGCATGTGGGGCGCGATTGCCACGGGACTTTGGGCGACAACTGCCGTCAATCCCGACGGTGCGAATGGTCTTTTCTACGGCGAAACGAATTTGTTCGTCGCGCAGGTTGTTTCAATCGGCGTTGCTGTGATTTTCGCGGTTGTCGGCTCAACCGTGCTGTACAAAGTCGTCGACGCCATAACTTCACTGCGTGCGGACGACGACGAGGAAATCACCGGACTTGACTTGACCGAACACGGCGAACGCGGCTACAACGTCGGATTGTTCGCGGGCACGCCGAATTTTTTCGGTGACGGTTCCGCCGAAATTTCGACGCAACTCACTTTAAGCGGAGGTTTGAAGTCGTGAAAATTACCAAAATCGACATCATCACGCGCCCGTCGAAACTCGAAGACTTGAAAGACGCGCTCAACGAAATCGGCGTGCACGGCATGACCGTCAGCCAAGTTTACGGTTGCGGCACGCAAAAAGGGCACCGCGAAGTTTACCGCGGACGCGAATACGAAGTTAATCTCGTCCCGAAGATCAAGCTTGAAACGGTCGTGTGTGAAGTTCCCGTCGAAAGAGTTCTTGAAGTCGCGCAGAAAGTTTTGCGCACGGGCGAATTCGGCGACGGAAAAATTTTCGTCTGCGAACTTGCCGACGCCGTCAGAATTCGCACGGGACATCGCGGCGTTGAAGCGATTATGGACATCCCCGGCGAAAATTAATTGGAGGTTACCGAAATGAAAGATTTGCTGTACACCATTAAGGCGAACACTCCCAAAGACGAAATCATCACTCGGCTCAAAGAACACCCCGAAATCAAATTCGTGTCGCTTGTCGGCATTGACCTTGCGGGTAACGACACCGACGAAAAAATTCCCGTGCGCCTGTTCATCAAGGACATCGACGCATTCTACGCGGGCACGGCGGTTCAGACCGACGGCTCAAGCGTCGTGTTGCCGGGTATAGCCACGCTCAACAACGCGAAAGTTGACATGCCCGTCGACCCGAACGTCAACTGGTTCGTCGATTACAATTTCGAGTACTTCGACGACGAAACGAACAAACCGATTGGCACGCTTAGAATTCCGAGCTTTTTGATTCACGAAGGCAAGCGCGTCGACAGCCGTGCGGTTTTGACGGACACGCTGTCTTTCGTCAAGCGCGAATTGCTCGACTTGTTCCACGCCCGCCCGACGATTGACGGTTTGGAAGTCAACGGCACGGACATCACCGACATCAGCTTTACTTCCGCGACGGAGCTTGAGTTTTGGGTCAAGACGCCGCTCGAAGAGGCCGCAATCGAAGAGATGAGCGCGTCGCAGGTCATGCAGGAGCAGTATTGGGAACGCACGCACGGAGCCGTTCGTTGCGCGCTGGAAAAATGCGTCGTCGAACTTGACAAGTACGGTCTCGGCGTCGAAATGGGTCACAAGGAAGTTGGCGGACTCAAAGCGCAGATTGACGAGTCGGGTCACCTTACCCACGTTTGCGAACAGCTCGAAATCGATTGGCGTTTCGCCGACGCCGTTCAAGCCGCCGATAACGAAATGTTCGTGCGCACAATCGTCAAAGAAATTTTCCGCGCCGAAGGTCTCGAAGTCAGCTTCAAAGCCAAACCGATGATCGGGCTTGCGGGCAACGGCGAACACACGCACATCGGGCTTGCCGCCGTCACGTCCGACGGGAAAATTCACAACCTGTTCGCCGCGAAAAATCCTTACGATGACTTTATGAGTGCCGTCGGCTACGGCGCGATTATGGGTTTGCTGAAAAATTACGAAGTCATCAATCCGTTCGTCAGTGCAACAAACGATTCGCTCAACCGACTCAAACCCGGTTTTGAAGCACCCGTTTGCATCGTCACGAGTTTGGGTCACACGCCGAAAATTCCGAGCCGCAACCGCACGATTTTGGCGGGGCTGATTCGCGACTTGAAAAATCCGATGGCGACGCGCTTTGAACTTCGTGCCTGCAATCCGTACACGAACACGTACCTTGTGCTTGCGGCGGCGTATTCGGCGATTCTTGACGGCATTCGTGCGACGGTTGACCGTTCGTCGATTGACTTGCTCACCGAACTCAGCAAAAAAGCCGGGCAGGACGGTTTCTATCTGGAAAAATCACGCGCTTAC
>JAFVBP010000065.1 GCA_017479925.1 Selenomonadaceae bacterium
AAGAACCCGAAGGTTTGCTCGCGACAATCTTCGGCGAATGTCAAACCGACTTGCCGATGTTGAAGGTCAAACTCGAAGCCGAACTTAACAAAATCCCGCAAGTCAAAGGTCAAGAACGTCTGTCGATGGGCGTCGATCTTGCCCGCGTTATCGGCAAGGCTCGCGAATACGCCGCGTCAATGAAGGACGAATTCATCAGCACCGAACACCTGTTGCTCGCGCTCGTCACCGACGGCAAGCAGGAAGTTCAGGACATTGCCCGCGAATTCAAGCTGTCCAAAGACAAAATCGACGCCGCGATTAAAAAATTCCGCAAGCAAAACGTCACCAACGAAAATCCCGAAGAAACTTACCAAAGCTTGGCGAAATTCGGGCGCGACTTGACGGCGGCGGCTCGTGCGGGCAAACTCGACCCCGTTATCGGGCGCGACGAAGAAATTCGGCGTACGATTGAAATTTTGTCGCGTCGCACGAAAAATAATCCTGTGCACATCGGCGAACCCGGCGTTGGCAAAACCGCTATCGTCGAAGGTTTGGCGCGTCGAATTGTCGCGGGCGACGTTCCCGAATCGCTCAAAAATAAAACTTTGTACGCGTTGGACATGGGGTCGTTAATTGCAGGCGCGAAATTCCGCGGCGAATTCGAGGAACGCCTCAAAGCCGTCCTCAACGAAATCACGAAATCCGACGGGCAAATTCTGCTGTTTATCGACGAAGTTCACACCGTCGTTGGTGCCGGCAAAGCTGAAGGCGCAATGGACGCGGGCAACCTGCTCAAGCCGATGTTGGCACGCGGCGAACTGCGTTGTATCGGCGCGACGACGCTCAACGAATACCGCAAGTATATCGAAAAAGACACCGCCCTTGAGCGACGTTTTCAACCCGTCATGGTCGGCGAACCCAGCGTTGAAGACACAATCACAATTCTGCGCGGCATCAAGGAACGTTACGAAGTTCATCACGGCGTAAGAATTCGTGACGCGGCACTTGTCAGCGCGGCGACGTTGTCCGACCGTTACATTTCCGACAGATTTTTGCCCGACAAGGCGATTGACTTGGTCGACGAAGCCGCCGCCAAACTTCGCACGGAAATTGAATCGTTGCCCGCGCCGATTGACGAAATCCGCCGCAAGATTATGCAACTCGAAATCGAAGAGCAGGCACTCAAAAAAGAGTCCGACTCCGCGTCACGCGAAAAGCTCAACGCAATCACCGACGAAATTTCCAAACTCAAAGCCGACGAAAAAACTTTGCGCGACAAGTGGGAAGCCGAAAAGCAGTCAATCCTGCGCGTGCGTGCCATCAAAAAAGAAATCGACGCCGTCAACAACGAAATCGAAGAAGCTCAACGCGCTTACAATCTGCAAAAGGCCTCTGAACTCAAGTACGGCAAACTTCCGCAACTGCAAAACACCTTGAAGCAAGTCGAACAGGAAATCGCCGCGCAATCCGGTGAACGCCTGCTTAAAGAAGAAGTCGGCGAAGAAGACATCGCCAAAGTCGTCAGCAGGTGGACGGGCATTCCGCTTGCCAAAATGTTGACCGGCGAACGCGAAAAACTTTTGCACCTCGAAGACACATTGCACGAGCGCGTTGTCGGGCAGGACGAAGCCGTCAAAGTCGTCAGCGAAGCGATTTTGCGGGCGCGTGCCGGCATCAAAGACCCGAATCGCCCGATCGGTTCGTTCATCTTTTTGGGACCGACGGGCGTCGGCAAAACTGAACTTGCCAAAGCGTTGGCGGAAGCTCTCTTCGACGACGAACGTTCGATTATCCGCGTCGACATGTCCGAATACATGGAAAAACACACCGTCGCAAGATTGATTGGCGCGCCTCCCGGTTATGTCGGCTACGACGAAGGCGGGCAGCTCACCGAAGCCGTTCGTCGCCGCCCGTACAGCGTCATTTTGCTTGACGAAATCGAAAAAGCTCACCGCGACATTTTCAACGTGCTGTTGCAAATTCTCGACGACGGCAGGTTGACCGACGGCAAAGGGCGCGTTGTCAACTTCAAAAACACGGTTATCATCATGACGAGCAACCTCGGTTCGCAGGAAATTCTTCAGCGGGCGAAAATCGGTTTCATCACGAATCAGGCTTTCGCGGAAGCCGAATCGATCATCAAAGACTTGCTGAAAAATTACTTCCGACCCGAATTCTTGAATCGAATCGACGACATCGTTGTTTTCAAGTCGCTGGCGAAAGATCAAGTCAAAGCCATTGCCGAAATTTTGCTCAAGACGCTCAGCGAACGCCTCGAAAAACAAATCAACGTCAAACTCACCTGGACTCAAGCCGCCGTCGACGCGCTCAGCGAAAAAGGTTTCGATGCGAACTTCGGCGCACGTCCGCTCCGTCGATTGTTGACGCACACCGTCGAGACTGAACTCAGCAAGAAAATCATTTCGGGCGCGGTCAAAGACGGCGACACTGTCGAAATCAACTTCGACGGCAAGCAGTTCACTTTCGACGCCAAAACCGTTAAACTCGACAAATAAACTTCACCCGACGAAAAACTTCGGCGCATGTCCGCTCCGTCGACTTTTGACCCACACCGTCGAGACTGAACTCAGCAAGAAAATCATTTCGGGCGCGGTCAAAGACGGCGACACTGTTGAAATCAACTTCGACGGCAAGCAGTTCACCTTCGACGCCAAAACCGTTAAGCTCAACAAATAAAAGAAGCCCCGCTGGTGAGACGGGACTCCTTGCGCGTTTTAGAGATTAACGCTAACTATCGTTGTCGCTCTTAGCGACGATCGAGCCATTTAATGATGTAATAAGATACAACATTGGCTGCGATTGTGGCTAAGAAGATAGAGAGTGACATATTGTCACCTCCCTTCCGTTGCCGGTATTGGGAAGCAACAGCGCAAGTTTACAACACGCCGCAGATTTTGACAACGAAAAATATTTCTTGCCAAATTTCTATCACCACTCTATAATGTCGCTAGAGAGTGACGCTAATTTTTCATAAGTAGTAGCCTCGGCTGGTTACCTGGGCTCAAGTTTTTTCGGACGAAAAGACCGCCTCCGTTTTCGGGGACGGTCTTTTGAGTTGCGCTTGTCTTGCAGAAATTTTTTCGGTATACTTCCTGCGGTGTCATCCGACCCCAATCTTCGACGAAAGGGGGGAGTGCCCGTGGCATCTATGTTCGTTCTGATGGTCGCGACGAATGTTGTCTCGTACTTCATTTGCAAATGGCTTGACCGCCGCTGAGCGCGGATGACGAAGCCGGTAATTATCGTTACTCTTAAAACGAATCAAAAAAGCTCCGATTGCAGTCGGAGCTTTTTTTTTCGGATTACCCGTGGCATCGAATGTTATGTTATCCAGTTCGTTGCAACGCAGTTTATCACGGCGCAGAAAGTTTTGCAAGCGTCAGCGGAAATATTTCGTCACGAGCCGTTCACGTTCGCCAAGCAGTTCGTCGCGACGGACACGAGCGGATTGTTTTTGCGCCTCGCAACTTTCGACGTACGACGCGAATTCTTTTTGCAAGTCAAGCGGCGGCACGGGAATTTTCGTGTCTCCAATGCTCTGCTTGTTCAGCGTCAAACCTTTGACGGCGCGCATCTGTCCGCGACTCCAATCGTGCCCGCGCAGATAAAATCGCAGATAATCGGCGTCGACGAATTCGCCTGCTTTTACAATGAACGCGGCAATCGCTTCGTTCGTGTAAATTTCTTCGGACGTTATAGCCGTCTTGCCGATTGTCAACTTGAAACTCATGATAACGGTGTTGGCGGGGACAAGTCGTATGCCCGTTTCGTCAACAGCCGTTTGAGAAATTTTTTCTGACGTGTCGCCCGTGAATCTGTCGTACTTGCCGAGGTCGCCGACTGAAATCCATTTGTGCGTTCCGTTGCGCCAATAGTTTTGGTTGTCCCGCGAAGGCGTCCTGCCGATTTGCAAGTCAAACAGTTCGTTGACGGTTCGCGTTGGGAAATTTTTGTCGGCGAACAGCGCGTTGAATTTTTCTTGAACGTCGGCGTCGAGCTTTTGAATTTCAGCGTCGAGCGAATCAATCTGCGCGTCGAGAATTTGGAAGTCGACGACGATTTTTTTCTGCACGTCAAGCGTCGGCAACGGTACAATCAATTTCGCGTAAAAAGTTTCCGGTACGCGACGGTGACCGCTTGCTCCCGTCATGACTTTTTGCGCGGCTTGTCGGATGTCTTCGCGGTTCAGGAAGACGAACAGATAATCCGTCAAGATTTTGTCCGCGTCGCAACGGAAGACGTGGAACTCCGTCGAGCCGAAACCGATTGAATTCGTGAGTCCGCGAGCAACGGCGCATTTGCCGTTCTCCATGCAAGGCGTGATTTTCGCGATGATGATGTCGTCTTCCGCGAAATATTTGTAACCGCCCCTGCGCACGTCGCCGAGCGGTCGCGTAACTTTTTCGGCAATGAAGCCGTCGTTGCTGACCGAAGCCATTTCGACGAAGGAAACGGGCGTGTCGTCGTCAACGTCGGCAACTTCCGACTTCGGAGGATTAATTTCGACAACGTCGCCGAGCTTGACGGTCGGGAATTTGCCGCTGTATTCGACTTGTTTGACTTCGCCGAGTGTGATTTTCTTCGTGAAGTTTACGGCGTCAAAGTTCAGCGTGTCGGAAAGAGTGGCGTAACGGAAATATTTTTCGAGCGCGGGCAAGTCGATCTGTTCGCCGCGGAAGGCAGCACGAATCACGGCAGCGATTGTGTTGTCGGACGTGCGATTTTTGTTGTCGAAGAGCAAGCCGCCGCGTTTCTTGTGAACGATACCTTCGCGACCTTTGGCGTTGCTCCAGCCGTAGCCGAGGAAAATTTCCTGTTCCTTGTTGTCGTCGGGCGCGGTGACAATCAGCGTCGTTTGGCGGAAAGTCAGCGCGAAGTAGATAATTTTTTCGCGTTCGGCGGCGGTGACTTCGTCGTAAAACTTTTGATTGTTGCGCTCAAGTCGTTCGTCGTCGGAAAGATTTTTTGCGGTGACGGGCTTGAAATTTGCGGCGTAACCTGCGAAATACAGCACTTTCCACTTGTCGAAGTTGACGGCGCGGGCGATGAATTTTTTGTAATCGTCGGGTGCGACGCCGATTTTCTTCGTGTACGCGGCAAAAACTTCGCGGGTGATCTGTCGTTGCAAAATCTTGCCGCTCAAAATCGTTTCGGCAATGTCTTCAAATTCGGCGGTGACACGCGGCGGTTCGTCGAAGCGTTCCAAGAACATGACGACGGTTGAAGTGCCCGTTGCGCCGAAAGTTTTACTGCCGAGCTGAACAATCGCCCGCATGAAAAATTTTTTCAACAGCGATTCACGGGCGGCAACGAAACTTTTGCCGTCCTTGTTGAGTATCGAGCTTGGCAATATGACGGCGGCGACACCTTTGGGCTTGACGAGTTGCGAAATTCTTTCGGCGAAAAGCGTTTCAATCTCCGAGCCGCTGTTGGAAATTTTGTCGAGCACGTCGAATTCGTTAGCAAGTTTGATGTGCGCCTTGAAGCCTTTGACCGAGTAGGGCGGATTGGCAACGAGTACGTCGAAAGTCGCGGGCGAAATGTTTTCGTCGGGATAATTTTCCAGTCCGTCGCCGAATTTGATTTTGCCGTCGCCGGCACCGTGCATGAACAGCGAAACTTTCGAGACGCGGGCAAGTCGGTAATCTTTTTCGACGCCGAAAAGTTTGTTGCGCTCCCACAGCACGGGCGGCTGTTTGTTGTTGCGCGCAAAGCAATCGTTGACGGCTCTGAAACCTTCGGTCAAGAAATGTCCCGCGCCGCAAGCGTAATCGATGACTTTGGGCGGTTCATTGAGTCGGGCAACAATTTCGTCAAGCGGCAGGCTGTCCCAAATGAATTGCGCAATCGGCGTCGGCGTGAAGAATTGCCCTTCGTCCTGCTTGAAACCTTTGCTCAAAAGCTGTTCAAACAGGTCGCCGAGCAACTGCAGTTCCCGCGAGCCGATGATTCGATAATCTTGGAACATGCGCACGACTTCGACGAGAATTTTTGCGTTGAGCTTGAAAAGTTTTTCGTTGCTCACCTCGACGAACGCGAATTCGTTGTTCGTGTAAAACTTGAGCCGGCGGAACGTTTCGCGCAAATCTTTAATTTGCATGTCGTGATTTTCGTCGTCGGCGAAGTTTTTAAAGAGCTTGTCGGGATAATCTTCGGGCAGGTAGAAAATATCTTCGCCCATGAACTTTTTCATGCCGTCGGCGTAAAGTTTCTGCAGTCGGTCTTGAAAAGTTTCGCGGGTGTCGGCACCGAATTTGAACTGAAACGAGACTTCGGCGTCGTCGGATGTGCGGGCTTCGTCGACAACCTTGCAGATGAAAAGCGCGGTCAGCCGATTGAAAGCGTTTTCCTTGTCGGAAACTTGATTGTGCCGCAAAATTTCTTCAAACTGGTTGACGACGGATTGATTTTCGTCGCTGTCTTTGATGTCGCGCAAGTAACGTTTGCGAAGAGGTCTTGAGCCGATTTTGTACGCGACGGTTTCGGCGTGAAAGATTACGTCGTCAAGGAAAAATTTGTCGAAACGTTCGCTCCAGATATTGAAACGTTCGGGGACGCTTTGAGCTTCGGCGTAAAATTTCGGGTCGCAGTGAACGCATTTGGCGTTAAAATTCAACGTGCAATTTTTTTCGTCGAAAGTCGAAGTGTACAGCATGAGCCACCGGCAGCTTTGTTCCTGTTGCCAATACGAAAAAAGTTGCCCGCCGTCGGCAAGCATGTTGTCGATTTCGTGTTTGAATTCGTCGCCGAAAGTCTTGCACTCGATGATAAACAAAACTTTTCCGTCATGCGAAACGCAAATGTCGGCGCGCCCGCCTTTGGGCGAATGACCTAGTTGCCATTGCCGCTCAAGTTCGATGTCTTCGGGCTTGTAACCTTTGTCAAGCAAGCGATTGACGCACTCGAAAACAACGAGATTTTCGCGGAGGGACTTGCTGTAAGAATTGTTTCGTTCGCGACCTTGAACCTGCGCGGGGAAAGAAAGTTTCTTCGCCTTGATGTCAACCGACATGGTGATGTCGTCGGCAAAAGTCTTTTCAAAAAAATTGCCGCACTCGACGAAATTCATTGCCTTGAGCGCGGCGGAGAAATTTTTTTCGGTGAGCAAGTTTTATCGCCTCCTTTGAAGTAAGAAAGCCCCGATGGTCAGTCGGAGCTTCTGGCGCGTTTTAGAGGGTAACGCTAACTATCGTTGCCGTGACTTCTCAGCGACGGTCGAGCCGTTTGATGATGAAGTAAGAAACGACATTGGCTGCGACAGTTGCTAGAAAAGTAAGGATAATCATAAACTTTCCCTCCCTTCCGTAGCCGGTATAGGGGGTGGCAACGTCGCAAGTTTACAACAGAGGTTAGCTTTTGGCAACGAGATATTTCTTGCAAAATAAAATTGTATGCTGTATATTACAAACGAGGATAATCATGGACTTTCCAAAACTGAAGGCTTCGACCGGTCATCGAGGTCAAAGACGTTTCGGACGAAAAGACCGCCTCCGATTTCGGGGACGGTCTTTTGAGTTGCGCAATATTTCAGTTCGTATCGAACGCAAGCGTGACGCTTGAGCCAATTTGTTTGGCGTTGCGACAATCGAACGTCGTCGCCAAACGTCAGTTCGTGTCGAAAGCAAGCGTGACGTTTGAGCCAATTTGTTTGGTGTTGCGACAATCGAACGTCGTCGCCAAACGTCAGTTCGGATCGAAAGTGACGATCTCCAGAATTTTGTCGCGGCGAGCTTTGGACTTGGCAAAATAATCGTGCACGGCTTGACGGTCGCGGCTTTCAATCGCCGTGATGACTTCGCCCAAAATCGCCTGCAGGTCGCGCAGATGTGTTGAAATCGCGTCGCCGTTCGTCATGCAAATGTCCGCCCACATGTCCGAGTTCGAGCTGGCAATTCGCGTGGTGTCTTTGAAACCGCCGCCGATTAACTTCAAGCACGAATCGAGGTCATCGCCCGCGTCGTTGAGCAGTGTGACGAGAGCCGCCGCCGTAATGTGCGGAACGTGGCTGATAATCGAGGCGCAACGGTCGTGTTTGGCAATGTCAATCGTCAAAAAATTCGCTTCCGTCAGGCGCAGGACGCTCATCAACTTTTCGTGAACGTCGGCAGGTGCGCCCGTGTTTTCGGCGATAACGTAAGCTTTGCCGCGGAAAAGATTTTTGTCCGCCGCTTCGACGCCCGATTTTTCGCGACCTGCCATCGGGTGACCCGCGACGTAGTAAACTTCAGGCGGAAGAATTTTCTGCAACTCCTGCCAAATGAATTGCTTCGTGCTGCCCGCGTCCGTCAAAATCGCGCCGCGTTTGATATACGGCAGAATTTTTTTGACAGTCGGGACAATCTGCAACACCGGCGGGCTTAAAAAAATTATGTCCGCGTCTTTAACGACTTGCTCAATGTCGGAAGTCGCCAAGTCAACCGCGCCGAGTTCCATTGCGCGACGCATTGATTTTTCCGTGCGACAAAGACCCGTGATAAAAATTCCGTCGCCGAGTTTGTCTTTCAAACATAATCCGAGTGAGCCGCCGATTAATCCGACGCCGATAATCGCGAGTTTCATTGAACGTCTCCTTGATGATTAATGCACGCGTAAAACCGGCCGTCATGGATGACGGCCGCGCCCGCAGTTGATACAGGATGTATCACCTGCGGGCTGTTTTCTTTGGTTACTTTCTTTTGCGCCAAAAGAAAGTAACATAACCGCCAAAAGAAAAGTAACATTTACAGCGTCCGTCCCATGACTTTGGCAATGTCGCCGAGATTGCTCATCAGTTCGCCGAAAGCTTCGGGCGTCAACGATTGGTCGCCGTCGGACAACGCCTTTTCCGGATGCGGGTGAACTTCGATAATCAAGCCGTCCGTGCCCGCCGCAATCGCCGCACGTGCCATCGGAGCAACCATTTTCCAGCGTCCCGTGCCGTGCGACGGGTCGACGACAATCGGCAGGTGCGACAATTCTTTGACCGCCGCCACCGCCGACAAGTCAAGCGTGTTGCGCGTGAAAGTTTCGTACGTGCGAATGCCGCGTTCGCAGAAAATGACCTGTTCGTTGCCGCCGCTCATGATGTATTCGGCAGCGTTCAGCCACTCCGAAATTGTCGCCGACAAACCGCGCTTGAGCATGACGGGCTTGCGACATTTGCCCAACGCTTTGAGCAACTGGAAATTCTGCATGTTGCGTGCGCCGACTTGCAAAATGTCCGCGTAGTCACAGAAAACGTCAATGTCGTCCTTATCGACAATTTCCGTGACGACGCGCAGATCGAATTCGTCCGCAACGGTGCGCAAAAGTTTCAGACCGTCGACGCCGAAGCCTTGAAAATCGTAGGGCGAAGTCCGCGGTTTGAACGCGCCGCCGCGCAGGAATTTCGCTCCGCAAGCTTTGACCGCTTGAGCCGCCTCGCGAAGTTGTTCGACGCTTTCAACCGCGCAAGGTCCCGCCATAACGACAATTTCGTTGCCGCCGATTTTCACGCCGCCCGCGTCGACAATCGTGTCTTCGGGGTGAAAGTCGCGGCTGACGAGTTTATATTTTTCCGTGATTCGGACAGTCTTGTCGACGCCCGCCATCATCTGCAGTTCGAGATTGGCAATGGCTTTCTTGTCGCCGATAACGCCGACGATTGTGACTTGTTCGCCTTTGGAAAGGTGCGTGCGCAGTCCCGCCGATTCGATTTTGTTGACGACCGCCGATAAATTTTCCTGCGTGGCAGTCGGTTTCATGACAACAATCATGTAAAAATCCTCCTTTAATGCGTTGCAGGGTGCATTGTACAAAAGCTTGTCGATTTCGGCAAGTTGCCCGCGCAGATTGTGCTTGCCAACGAAAATTCTTTCGCGTAGAATTAACGCCGCAACAACATTACGCATTGCGAATTCGGCAGTGCAGTTCAGGGGCACGCAGATGATTCAACTCGACAAGGTTACGAAATTTTACGGCGAACGGCTGATTCTTTCGGACGTGACGTTTAAACTCGTCGACGGCGAAAAACTCGGCATCGTCGGCAAAAACGGCGCGGGCAAGTCAACGCTCGTCAAAATCCTGATTGGCGCGGAACCGTTCGACAGCGGCACAATCGGCGGACTTCGCTCCGAAGACATCGGCTTCGTTGAACAGACGCCGAATTTTTTTGCGTCCACTTTGCTTGACGAAATTTTGTCCGCGGGCGAAGTCGAAGAATTTCAGGCGCGAAAAATTTTGTTCGGACTCGGCTTCACGGAAGTTGAATTCGGCAAGTCACCGCTCAATTTCAGCGGCGGCGAATCGGCGAAAATTTCACTGGCAAAAGCGTTGGTCACTGAACCGCGTGTTTTGATTTTGGACGAGCCGACGAATCACCTGGACATTTACTCAATCGCGTTCCTTGAAGATTTCGTGCGCAATTATCGCGGCACGGTTATCGCCGTCACGCACGACCGGCATTTTCTGCAAACCTGCGTTGAAAAAATTTTGGACATCGAGGACGCTCACGCGACGCTTTACCCCGGCAACTACGAAAAATTTTCGCAACTCAAAGCCGAACGTCACGCGGCGCAACTCAAAGCTTACGAGAAACAACAAGTCGAAATTGCCAAGCTTGAAGATTTCGTTCGCCGCAACAAAGTTCGAGCTTCCACCGCCAAACGTGCGCACAGTCGGCAAATTGCCCTTGACCGCATGGAGCGAATTCAAAAGCCGCCGTCGACGGTGAGCGCGTCAATCAACTTGGGCGACGCCGCCGAATCAGCCAACCGCGTTTTAATCGTCGACAACGTGTCGTTCAAGACCGTCATCAAAAATTTCAGCGCGGAAATTCGTCGCGGCGAAAAAGTCGGCTTAATCGGTCGAAACGGCGTCGGCAAGTCAACTTTGCTGAAAATCATCGTCGGCGAACTCAAAGCCGATTCGGGCGAAATTCGTATCGGCAACCGCGTCAAAGTCGGCTATCTGTCGCAGGGGCACGAAGAACTTGACGGCAATTTGACGCCGCTTGAAGAACTCAACTACAAATTCGGCTTGTCGGACGAACGGGCACGGTCGGAACTTGCGCGTTTGAATTTGTTCGCCAACGTCGTCGAAAAGCCGATTGCCGATCTTTCGGGCGGCGAAAAAACCCGCGTCGCGTTGACGAAACTCATCTTGACGGGCGCGAATTTTTTGATTCTCGACGAACCGACGAATCATCTTGACTTGCCGGCACGCGAGGCGATTGAAGCCGCACTCAACGACTTCGACGGCACAATTTTAATCGTCACGCATGACCGCTGGTTACTCGACAAAGTCACGACGCGAACAATTGAATTCGCCGAAGCTTTGCGGACACGCGAAGTCAAAAAATCTTCCGCGCCGTCGACGAAGCCGAAAACTCAACCGCTCAACGCACAACGCCCGAAGTCCAAAGTTGTCGACGCTCAAGCGTTGGACAAACTCGAAGCGCAAATCAAAATGTCGGAGATGGAACTCAAAATGCTTGAACACGAAATCAACGGCGCGGTTGACCCGCAGAAACTTTCGGAGTTGGCCGCCGCGCACGTCGACAAAGTTGCCGAGATTGACGAACTTTACACGCGCTGGGAGGCGATGCAATGCTGAAAGTTTTGCCGATTTTTTTTATTGCCGCGCTGTGTTTCGCGAACTTCGGCTTTATGACCTTCGACACGAAGACCGAGCCGGACGAGTTGCCCGCCTTGAAAAATCACTTGACGCAGGACAAAAACGCTTCCGCACAGGCGGCACCCGTCAACGAAGTTTTCGACTTCGAGGACGCCACCGCTTCCGCGCAAAGCGTTGTAAGCGACGCTCAAGTTGTCCAACGCGAACAAAATATTCTGCGGCTGTGCTGGAACATTGTGCCCAACGCCGTCAAGTACGAAATTTTTATCGACGGCAAGACGTTTGTCGCCTTCACAAACGGCATTGAAATTCCCGTCGACGACATCAACGCGAACTTTCAAGTCAACGCCGTTTCGATTGACGGCACGACCTTGCAGAACAAGTTGCCGATTGTCGCCGTCGACACGAACCCGACCGCGCCGCGCACGATGACCGAATTCGACAAGATGGATTACCCGCCGATTTATCCCGTGTACTCGTGGATTCCGACCGAAGGTGCCGCACGTTACGAAATTGAACTTATTCGCGACGGAAAAATTGTCCGTCGATATTTTACCGAAAACGACGCGCAGGTTGACAACTTTGACCTGTACGAGAAAACGCCCGTGCTCGACGAAGGCGAATATTTTTGGCGAATTCGTGCTTTGACCGCCGACAATCAACCGTTGACCGATTGGTCGACGAAGGACGCATCAAACAGTTTCGTCGTCACGCACAAGATTCGTTTCTGCGCGTTGGGTGACAGCATTACTCACGGCGGCGGATCAATTTCCGTGCCTCCGTCGACGGTGCTTTACAACTGGGAGACTTACTGCGCGATTCCCGTCAAAAATTTGGGACGCAGCGGCGACACCACCGCGGAAATTTTGGCGCGTTTCGACAGCGACGTTCTGCCGTTTCGCCCCGAAGTGCTGTTCATTATGGCGGGCGTCAACGATTATCGCTCG
>JAFVBP010000066.1 GCA_017479925.1 Selenomonadaceae bacterium
CGGCGGCGTTCCCGTTGACGCTCACAAGGCGATTGAGCTTTACCAAAAAATCGGCAATCACGATTCGTATTTTAAAATTGCCGAAATTTACGAGGACGGTTGCGGCGATTTGCTTGCCGACGGTTACAAAGCTCTGGAAATTTATCGCGAAATGATTCGTTCCATCGAAATTTTGGCACATTGCGGCGATTCCGGCGTTGAATTCGCAGTCACCGTAGGCTATCTCGGCGAACACTATTTCGACTACATTCAGGCACTGCGCAGGCAGGCGATAATTTATCGGCAGGGTCTCGGCGGCGTTCCCGTTGACGCTCACAAGGCGATTGAGCTTTACCAAAAAGCCGGCGATTACGATTCGGATTTGTGTATTGCCGAAATTTACGCGGAAGGTTGCGGCGAAGTTGTTGCCGACGGTTACAAAGCTCTGGAAATTTACCGCCATATAATGCGTCGGTGTGGCGACGGTACGAAAGTCGCGATTTTTGTGCAACAACTGTTTAAGATGCTCGGCGAAGACAGGCCGCTTGAGTGGCAATATCCGCCCAAAGAATATCTGCAAGCTCTGCGCGGGCAAGCAGAAATTTTTCGTTTCGGCACCGGCGGCGTTCCCGCTGACGGGCGCAAAGCTGTCAAATATTACAAGCGAATCGTCAAAGTTATTTTCGGCACGCTCGACATTCATTCGCTTGACGACGACGAAAAATTTAAACGAATTCGCGCCGAAGGTGAACGCGGTCATCAATACGCTACCCGTGCTCTTGGCGACATTGCGAACATGTATCGCTACGGCGAAGCGGGCATTCGTCCCAATCCGCGCAAAGCCGAAAAATTTTACGAATTGGCAACTTACTTGGATCACGAGTATTTGATTGATGAAAATTTTCGGAGTTGGCGACGCAATGAATACAAACGAAAATTTGACTGACTGTCGACAACGGGCGAATCACGGCGACATTTCCGCCATGCGCGAACTTGGCTGTGAGTTGCGCAACGAGGCCGAACGAAATTATTCCGAAGCGTTCAAGTGGTTTATCAAGGCGGCAAATTTCGGCGACGCGTCGGCATTTCTGATTGTCGGTGACATGTGCCGTTTCGGGCAAGGCACGCCCCGCGACACGATTAAAGCTTTGGATTGCTACAAAAAAGTCGCGAACGATTTCAGCGTCAATATCCTTGAGCGACAAGCCGCCGTAAGTAGAATCGCGCACACTTACGAAAATGATTTGGCGAACGGAGCCAAAGCCGTCCGTTGGCTGAAAAGATTGATTCGGCTCGGTCAACCTGCGGCGCGTTTCAAAATCGCGGAAATTTTTCGTGACGGACGCGGGCTTGCTCCTTCGGGCGAAAAAGCTGTGTATCATTTCACACACATAATTAACGATGAAACTTTGCCCGACGGTTTGCGATATTCGGCGGCGTTGGAAGTCGGTAAAATTTTTCACGCGGGCAAGATAATCGAACGCAACGACA
The DNA here is from genome assembly GCA_017479925.1 of Selenomonadaceae bacterium. Classification (GTDB taxonomy): domain Bacteria; phylum Bacillota; class Negativicutes; order Selenomonadales; family Selenomonadaceae; genus Quinella. The sequence goes on from JAFVBP010000066.1 coordinate 1,471, forward strand.
AAATCGCGCTCCAATGTTTCAAAATTGCCGCCTGTGCCGACAAAACGATTGCGGCTGAGTCGCTCATTTACATTGCCGAAATTTGCAGCGACGAAACTGATCCGAACGTTGAAAAAGTTAAAGTTTTGAGCGCGGCAGCCGAGGCGGGCAGTCACCGTGCGACGCGAATTCTTTCGGATATTTTTCGCGACGGAAAATTCGGCGTCAATCAAAATTACGAGCGGGCACTTGAGCTGTTGTCGAAAGATATTGTCAACGATTTCAGTATCATTGACAAAATCATTGCTTTGCGCAAGTCGGCGACGATTTATCGCGAACTTGACCCTGCCAAAGCAGACGAACTTTCACGCGAAGCCGAACGCCTGAGCCGCGATTGGACGAGAAATTTCGACGTGTTGCAAACAAATGCGTGATTGTTACTTTTCTTTTGGTGCAAAAGAAAAGTAACCAAAAGAAAACAGCCCGGAATTTTCGCATCACGCGAAAAACTCCGGGCGGCCGTCATCCATGACGGCCTGAATTTACGATTGCGACATGATTTCGGCAAGCAATTTCATATTCAGATTTTCGCGAACGACTGTTGCAAGGCGGTCGTAATTTTTTTGCTTTTCGGCGCGGAAATTGCGAACGAATTCCAGCGGCGGCAGATGTTTCGAGTATCGAACGGCGTCCAAAAATTGTCGGCGGAAGTCGTCGTTGTCGAAAATCCCGTGCACGTACGTACCGAAAACGTTTCCGCCCGAAATGATTTTCTGTTCGCTCAAACGCCTGTCGCATTCGGCGAAGTAATTCGGCGCATTAAACGGCGGCAACGTCTTTGCGGTCGAATTGTTCAGCAACGCGGAAAAAATGCCGCGGTCAAAGTCTGCGTTTTGCGTAAGGTAAGCTTTCGTCGTGCCTGCGTGAATTTCGTAACCGTCAAGATTTTTGCCGACGATTCGGTTGCCGAGGAAATTAAAATCAACGTCGAGCGTAACCTGTCGCGTCAATTTTTCGGCGGCGAAGGTCGTTTCCAGCGGCAACAGTCCCAGCCCGTCAAGTTCAGCGTGCGCCGATTCGGTTTTGAGCGGGTCGAAAATTTTCTTGCCGAGCATCTGAAAACCGCCGCAAATGCCGACAATCGCCGCGCCGCGTGAGTGCCGTTCAAGAATTTTTTCGACGAAACCGCCTTCGCGCAGGGCAATCAAATCTTCGGAAGTGTTTTTGCTGCCGGGCAAAATAATCACGTCCGCCGCGTCGAGTTCGTCGGGCGTCGTCGCGTAAAAAAGTTTAACGTCTTCTTCGCCCGCAAGGCTGTCAAAATCCGTGAAGTTCGACAACTTGCCCAATCGCACAACGGCAATCGTCACGTCGCCCGCGCCCGAAGAAATTTTATCGTCGAGCGAAACGCTGTCTTCGTCGTCGACGCCGAGCTTGTCAATGTACGGAATAATTCCGAGCACGGGCTTTTGAGTTTTGCGTTCGAGGAATTCGACGGCGGGCAAGAACAAATTCACGTCGCCGCGAAACTTGTTGATAATCAAACCTTTGACCAAAGCGCGTTCGTCGTCGTCCAAAAGTTCAAGCGTGCCGACAATTGACGCCAAACAACCGCCGCGGTCGATGTCGGCAACCAAAATCACGGGCGCGTTTAAATGTTTGGCGACGCGCATGTTGACAATGTCGTTTGCCTTCAAGTTGACTTCAGCGGGCGAACCTGCACCTTCGATGACGATCGTGTCGAATTCGGCGGACAGCTTGTCGAGCGCGGATTTGACGGCGTCGAAAGCTTTGAGCGCGTAAGCTTGATGATATTCCGCCGCGCTCATGACGCCGACAGGGTGCCCGTTGATGATAACCTGCGACGTTTGGTTGCCCGTCGGCTTGAGCAAAACGGGATTCATTTCGACACGCGGCGCGATACCCGCGGCTTCGGCTTGAGCGACTTGAGCGCGACCCATTTCGCCGCCGTCAGCCGTCACGAAGGAATTCAACGCCATGTTTTGCGCCTTGAACGGAGCGACGTGCTTGCCTTCGCGGAAAAAAATTCGGCACAGCGCGGTTGTCAAAATGCTTTTGCCGACGTGTGAACTTGTGCCTTGAAACATTAAATATTTCGTCATGATTTCATAACCTTCTCGAATCGAAAGAAATAATCGCCGCCCGTGTCCGACGCGGGATGATGCGGATTGTAAAACTCCACGGCGTGAAAGCCGCACTTGTTGATGTAAAAATGCAGGTTGCGTTTGGCGAAGTAAGGCGTCGCGGTCTCCCAAACTTTCGTGTCGGGGTAACGCGCTTCAATCGCCTGCCACGCCGCAAAGCCGATGTCCTTGCCGAGCAAGTCGACGTTGACGAAAAACAACAGCAGTTCGTTTCGATTGTCGGGACGAATCACGACGACGGCACCGCCGACGATTTTGCCCGCACGAACGATATTCAAAACCTGCGCGCCGTCAGTGTCGAAACTTGCCAAAATGTCTTCGCGGGAAATAATTTCGTCGTCGTCGCAGAAACCGGCGGCACCTTTTTTGAACGACGCCTGCAAGTTGACGATAAAATCTTCGCGCTCAACGTCACGCGTCGGGACAAGTTCAATATTCATTCAATCGCCTCCGCAATTTATTTTGCCCAAGATACAGGATTCAGCTTGTACATTTCAATGTGCTTTTCAAGCTTCGGTTGGTTCCACTCCAATTGATGTTTGCAGGAACATTCGCGTTTACGGTAAGTGGCGCTGTTTGACGTGTTTTTGAGCGTTTGCGGCGCGTTCATCACGTGATTGCAATTCGTGCACTGCAACTGAAACTTTCCGTCGGCAGTTTCAATCATATCAAACTGTTGCCCGCCGCATTTCGGACATTTGGTACACGACGGACAAATTTCGCCCGGAAAAATCGCGTAATGCTCATCGCCGACCAAATCTTTGTAACCCGCGCCGCATTTGCCGCAAAGATAAAAGCCTTTGATGCGAACGGGATTGTCGCGGGAATCGATATTCTCGCCGCAGTTCCAACAGTAGCTCATGTAGACGGGCTTGCCTTTTTCGGGGCAACCATCGTTTTGACAGCTGAACGTCGTCGCCGCAAAAATCGCGAAGTGTTGACCGTATTTCGTCCCTGTGAGATTCGTAATGTTTTTCCACGTCGCCAAACCTTTCACGGCGCGCATGTATTTGCCGCACTTGCGACACTTAAGCCGCTCCAGCAAGTCTTTGATTCGATTGAATTCGCCGCCGAGTCGCGTGAAGAAGTCGCGATTATTGTACAGATCCAAACTCAACTTTGCCGTCAGCTCGACAACCGACCAATCTTTGGCAGATCGTTCAACATTCGGGAAAAGCCGCGAACAATTTTCGGAGCTTATGGTACGCGGGCACCAGCTTTGAGGTTTCCAAGTGATTGTGCCGTCTTCGTCGACAACTTTTTTGTTCCACATAACCGCCTCGCAAAAGACGCAGTTCTCATCGGAATGATTTTGACTGCACGGCGGCAAAAGTTGCGCATCATGTTTGGGCACGCGAATTGTCGAATCACCGACATATCTTATACACACATCAAAAAAATCGTTGAAGTCTTTGGCGGCTTGAATATCGTCGGGATTTTCCGCTTTGGCTTTGATTTTGCTCGTGAGCCGATTGAAAATTTCGGTGAAAATTTTTTCGGTGTCGGCAATGAATTCGTCGCGCTTGCTCAGGTATCTCGCCGTTTCGCGATATTCGGCGTAACGTTTGGCAAAAGCCGCGCAGATGTATGAGTAAACGATTTTCGCACGCGGAGCCGCCTCGATGTCGTCGGTTTTTTCTTGGAGCAATTTTATCAGCGCGTTTAAATCGTTCAGCTGTCCGTTCCAACGACGGATTGATTCGTACATGAAGAAAATCAGTATATCTTCGTCGATTTTGGTTTGACGGAAAAGCTCGGCGTTGTCGACGAACCAACACGCCCAAGCAAATTGTGCGTTCAAGCCGAAGGAGCGTTCGATTATGACGGGAAGTTTTTCGCGAAACGTCGCCTTGTCTTTGACTGCACCGATAATTTTTTCGGGCGGAAAATATTTCGTCAAGTCGGCAATATCTTCGACGGTCAGCGCGTCGAAGTATTTTTCAACGGCGGTCAATTTGTTTTCGTCGTTCAGCTCGCGGAGACGCGGCAGAATTATTTCGAGCGGCAAGTCGTGCGCGAAAATAACTTTTGCCCAGTCGTCAAGCTTGGAAGTGACGCACGATTTAACCAGAGCGGGAAGTTTTTCGCCGAACGTCGCCTTGTCCTTGACCGTGTCGATAATTTTTTCGGGCGAAAAATCTTTCGTCATGTCGGCAATATCTTCGACGGTCAGCGTGTCGAAAAATTTTTCAACGGCGGCGAGTTTCGACTCATCGTCGCTGTGTTCACGAAAAAATTTTTTAACGGCAAGCTCTGGCGGGATTCGGAATTTTGTTCCGAAGTAGACGCGGGCAAGTAAATCCGTCATTTCGCTTTCAAGTTCGGGCGACGGCGTTTCGGCGTACATTGCCAAACACAACTCGATATGTTTTTGTATGCTCAATTCGTTGCGCAACCAAAAATTCTCGCGTAAATTTTCTTCGGGCGCGGCGGCAATAAATTTTTCGACGAACGCCCAACTTTTCACGGACAAAAGCTTTTTGTAAATATTTTTGCAAGCCGCTTCGTCGATAAAATCAATCTCGTTCGCCAGAGCTTGGGCTGAATCTATCACCACGACATTGACGGCGTTCAGATCTTTTTTGCCGTTGACAACGTCGAACGAAACGATGTCATTTCTTTGCGGAGTCGATGAAAACGCAATCGCGTTGCCGTGGAAAAAGAAATCCACTTGCCCGCCGGGATTGTCGTTGCCGCTCAAAAACGTTATGAAACCGTAATTTCGTTCCGCGCCGTCGAACCACTTGACGACGCCGATATTTTTTGCCATGGTCAACACTCTTCTGCAAATTTGCGCACGTCGACGGCAAGACCCGCAACGGTCAGGAAAACTTTTTCGGCTTCGGCGGCAAGCATTTGATTGGCGATTCCCGCCAAGTCACGGAAACGGCGCGCAAGTTTGTTTTCGGGGACGATACCGCTGCCGACTTCGTTGGTGACGAAAATCGTTGTCGCGTCGGAATTTTTTGCCGCGTCAATCAACCTTTGAATCAAACGGCGAAGTTCGTCGCACAAAATTTTTTCGTCGTCGACGACAGCCGCGCAAAGAAAATTGCTCACGTACAAAGTCACGCAGTCGAATAAAATCGCGTCGAAAGTTTCTGCGGCTTCGGAAATTTTTTCGTGCGCGTCAAACGGAGCCTCGAAGGTTTGCCAATTCACGCCGCGACGACTTTGGTGGAGCTTGACGCGGAAACTCATTTCGTCATCGAAAACCTGCGCCGTCGCAATGTAAGCCGCCCGACCGTTGCCGATTTTGAGCGCAAATTTTTCGGCGAAAGAACTTTTGCCGCTGCGTGCGCCGCCCGTCACAAGAATAATTTTGCTCATGCGGTCAACCTCCGAAAAAAAATTATTATTCTACTTGAGTGGCGATAATCCCTACTTAGCGTCGGAAAAAATTTGACTAAGATTAAGCCGTGCAGTATAATCAGCGCGTAAAAATTGGAGGGCGCGACATGAAATCGAACGTTGAAAATTCTTTTGAAGCCGAAATCGCCGACGAGTACGCAAAGTACGAGACGCTCACGGACGAAGAACTTATCGTCGAAATCAAGGAACACGACAACAATTCCGCGCTTGATTATCTGATTCACCGCTACCGAAGTTTTGTGCGGGCAAAGGCGCGTTCGTATTTTTTAATCGGTGCCGACCGCGAAGACATCACCCAAGAAGGCATGATCGGTTTTTACAAGGCGGTGCGCGACTTCAAGAGCGACAAGCTGTCAAGTTTTCACGCCTTCGCCGAGCTGTGCGTCACGCGTCAAATTATCACGGCGATTAAAACCGCAACGCGTCAAAAGCACATACCGCTTAACTCTTACATTTCGCTCAACAAGCCGATTTACGACGAAGACTCCGACCGCACGCTCCTGGACGTTATAAGCGGCGTCAAAGTTGCCGACCCCGAAGAGCTTATCATCAGCCGCGAAGAGTTTTTGGCAATCGAAAAGAAAATGTCCGAAATCCTCAGCGAACTTGAGTGGCAAGTTTTGATGGCTTATCTCGACGGCAAGTCGTATCAGGAAATTGCGGCGAGCTTGAATCGTCACGTCAAGTCAATCGACAACGCGCTCCAACGCGTCAAACGCAAACTCGAACGCTACGTTGCCAGCCGCGGCGAAACGATTGACATCGGCACGGTTTATCGCGGACTGTCCACGCTTGACCGTCAAATTAAATCAGCAGTGGCAGTACGCCGCTAGACGTTCCCCGCGAACGTCTTTTTTAATGCGTAATGCGAAATGCGAAATGCGTAATGATTCGGGAACGAGGTAAATCACATGAATTTGACGAACGGGCGATTCAACGTCGCCAAAATTTTGAACTGCGGCTTTAAGCGCGACGGTGAATTTTTCGTGCGCCGCGGCGAGATTGTCAACGGCTTCACGGCGGAAATTATAATCGACGCGGGCGGCTCTGTCACTACAAAAATTTTCGACGCGGACGGCGAACTTTACACGCTTCACCTGATCAACGGCGCAAGCGGCAGTTTCGTCGGCGCGATTAAATCTGCGCACGAAAAATTGTTGGCTGAAGTCGTTGCGAATTGCTTCGACGAACAACTTTATTCGGGCGCGCAAACTCTGAAAGTCGTCGCTCACATCCGCGAAAAATTTTCGGGCGAACCGGAATTTCTGTGGCGACAAGCTCCGAATTACGCGGTCTTTCGTCGGGCGGACAATCGCAAGTGGTACGCCGTTATCATGGTCGTGCCGCGAAACAAGTTGCAACTTTCGGGCACGGACGAAATTGAGATTTTGAATCTGCGCGCCTTGCCCGACGAGTTGGACGCTTTGGTCGACGGTGAAAAATATTTTCGCGGCTGGCACATGAATAAGCGACACTGGTTGACGTTGCGATTGGGCGGCACGTTGACTTTCGACGAAATTGCGTCGCGGCTTGAGCAAAGTTATCGCCTTGCCGCACGTAAATAAAAAAACCCCGCCGAGTCGTCGACGGGGAATTTTTTTGCGTAACTTTGTGTATCATTTGACGAACCATTTACTTCGTCGCAAGCTTCAACCGTGCGTTCGGAAAGTTCAAAGTCGCGAAGTAATCTTCAAGCGTCTCCGCACGCCGAATCAATTCAACGTCGCCGTTTTCGCGAATCAACAGTTCAGCACTGCGAAGTTTGCCGTTGTAATTGAAACCCATTGCGTGCCCGTGCGCGCCCGTGTCGTGAATAATCAGCACGTCGCCGATGTCAATCGACGGTAAGCGGCGGTCGACGGCGAACTTGTCGTTGTTTTCGCACAGCGAACCCGTCACGTCGTAAATTTCTTCGGCGGGCTGATTTTCCTTGCCGAGAACCGTGATATGGTGATATGCGCCGTACAGCGCGGGACGCATCAAATCCGACATGCACGCGTCAAGCCCGACGTAATTTTTATACGTGTTTTTCTTGTGCAGGGCGGTCGACACGAGCCAGCCCGCGTTGCCGGTCATTGCGCGGCCGCTCTCCATTGCAATGCGAACGTTGCCCAAACCGCACGGCACCAAAATTTCGCGGAAAAGTTTTTCGACGCCTTCGCCGACGGTTTTCAGGTCAACGGGCAATTCGTCGGGTCTGTACGGGATGCCGAGTCCGCCGCCCAAGTTCACGAATTCAAAATCGATGCCGAGTTGACTTTTAATCTGCGCGGCAAGCTCAAACATGATTCGCGCCGTGTAAATAAACGTCGACGCCTTGCGTTCGTTCGAGGCAATCATTGTGTGCAAGCCGAAACGTTTTATGCCCTTGTCGAGGCAAATTTTGTACGCGGCGAAAATCTGTTCGCGGGTGAGACCGAATTTCGCTTCGGCGGGACGCCCGATAATGTCGTTGCCGTCGTTCATGATGTCGGCGGGATTGTAGCGGAACGAAATTATTTCGGGCAAACCTGCGTTCTGCTCAAGGTAAGCGATATGCGAAATGTCGTCGAGGTTGATTATCGCGCCGAGTTCACGGGCTTTGCGGAATTCGACGGCGGGCGTGTCGTTTGAAGTCAACATGATTCTTTCGCCCGTGACACCTGCGGCTTCGCTGATAAAAAGTTCGGCGATTGAACTGCAATCGGTGCCCGCGCCGTCACGAGCCAAAATCTCAACCAGATACGGATTCGGCGAAGCTTTAACCGCAAAGTGTTCGCGGAAATCCGGTGCCCATGCGAAGACCTTGCGCAGTCGACGAAAATTTTCGCGGATTGTTCTCTCGTCGTATATGTGAAACGGCGTCGGAAATTTTTTTATCAGCTGACGGAGTGCGTCTTCGGTCATTGGGAAATTTTTTGGCGTGCGGAAGATCTCCGCGTGATTGTCGTGATTGTCGTTGGTCACGGTCTTGCCTCCATGAATCAAAGTAACTGCCGCCGATTATAGCAAAAATC
>JAFVBP010000067.1 GCA_017479925.1 Selenomonadaceae bacterium
AACGTTCAACAACGCGACAACACGGTCGCACATGGATGTGCGACCGCCCGGAGTTTTTCGCGTGATGCGAAAATTCCGGGTCAAACGCCCTTTTCTTTTGGTTACTTTTCTTTTGGGCGCAGCAAAAGAAAAGTAACATTCAACAACGCGTCACCGCAACTGAAACGTCAATGTCGCGCAAAAATTTCGCTGTACTTGTTGACGCGACGTGATATAATGCCGCCGTTATCCCGACAAAATCAAAGGAGGTCACCACATGAAACTTAAAGTTCTCGCGCTCGTCATGCTGTGTTGCCTGATGTTCGGTTGCGGCGGCGGTCAAAGCGGCAACAAAGCCGACAAAGTCGTCTACGTCTACAGCTGGGGCGACTACCTTGACCCCGAAACGCTCAAGCTGTTTGAGCAGGAAACGGGCATTCACGTCGTGCTTGACGAATTCGACACGAACGAATCAATGTTCCCCCGTGTCAACGAAGGTGCCGTGCACTACGACGTTATCTGTCCGTCCGATTACATGATTCAGCGCATGATTGCCGCGGGTCTGTTGCAACCGCTTGACTTCAGCAAACTGCCCGATGCGAAAAAATATATCGGCGCGGAATTCTTCAAGCAGGCTGAAAGTTTCGATCCGGGCAATAAGTACGCCGTGCCTTACTGCTGGGGCACCGTCGGCATCATTTACGACAAGACGAAAGTCACCGACCCCGTCGACAGCTGGAATATCCTGTGGAACGAAAAGTACGCAGGTCAAATTTTGATGCAAGATTCCGCCCGTGACGCGCTGATGATTCCGCTTAAACTCATGGGCAAAAGCATGAACGAAACTGACAAAGCCGTCCTGCAACAGGCGCAAGAAATGCTCGTCAAGCAAAAACCGCTCGTTCAAGCTTACGTTGTCGACGAAGTCAAAGAGAAACTCATCAATTCCGAAGCGGCAATGGGCGTCGTTTTTTCGGGCGAAGCACCGATTATCCTGCGCGAAAATCCGAACATGGCTTTTGTCGTCCCGAAAGAAGGCACGAACTTTTGGATTGACGGCTGGGTCATAACCAAAAGTGCCGAAAACGTCGACAACGCGCACAAATTTATTGACTTCATGTGTCGCCCCGATGTCGCCGTCAAGAATTTCGAGTATCTCGGCTATTCGACGCCCAACACCGGCGTTAAAGAGCTTGTCGAAGACGAAGAACTCAAAAATTCGCCGATTGCTTTCCCGTCGCCCGACGTGTACAAAGATCAAGAGACTTACAAATATCTCGGCAACGACATGGATGAGTATTACAACAGCCTGTGGATGAAAATCAAAGTCGATTGAAACTTCCGCGTGAATTTTACTTGCGCGACGGCTTGACGGTCGCCCGCGAACTTATCGGCAAAAAACTCGTCACGAACCTGTGCGACGGTTTGACAAGCGGCATTATCGTCGAGACCGAAGCGTACATGGGCAAGCTTGACGCGGCGGCGCACTCGTACAAAGGCTTGACCGAACGCACGAAGATTTTTTACGGCGCGGGCGGTTTCGTCTACGTCTATTTGATTTACGGTCGCAACCTGTGCACCAACGTCGTCGCCAATGTCGAAAACGTGCCCGAAGCCGTGTTGATTCGTGCGATTGAACCCGTCGACGGCATCGAGTTGATGAAAATTCGTCGCGGCAAGCAAAATCTTCGCGATTTATGTTCGGGACCGGGCAAGTTGTCGCAAGCTTTGGGCGTCACGAAAAATTTTTACGGCGCGGATTTGTGCGGCGACCGCTTTAAAAGCGGCAGAACAACTGACGCGATTGATGTTGTCGACGTTCAAACGTCTTCGCCGCGTTCCAACGTCACGAAAGATTTTTACGGCG